>JAEZAD010000005.1 GCA_023430565.1 Verrucomicrobiota bacterium | reverse complement strand
GGTGCGGCCCTGCGCCTGGAAACCGTCGATGACGGTTTTCATGTAGGTCATCGTGGTCGTGAGCAGCGCGCTCATGCCGATGATGTCGGGTTTGAACTCGTCCGCGGCGGCGGCGAATTTTTCGATGCTTTGATCGACGCCGATGTCCTTCACCACGAAGCCGGCGCCCTCGGCCATCATGCAGACGAGGTTCTTGCCGATGTCGTGAAGATCGCCGCGGACCGTGCCCATGAGCAGCCGCGCGGCCGGCGGGCCCTCGCTGGCGCCGGCGGTGAGCAGCGGCTTGAGCACGGCCACGCCGGCTTTCATCGCGCGGGCGGCGATCAGCACTTCCGGCACGTAGAGGATGTTGTGCTTAAAATCCTCGCCGACGACACTCATGCCGGCGATGAGGCCCTCCTCGAGGACCTCCTTGACGCTGCGCCCTTCGGCGAGCGCGTCCTTGGTCATTTGTTCGACGTCCTTGGCTTTGCCTTCGTAAAGGCACTGGTTCATCAACGCGTAGTCGGGCATGGGGGGGAAGGTTGGTTTCGTTCTCGTTCTCGTAATCGTTCTCGTTCTCGTTCTCGTCGGCTGCCTCGCGCTCGTCCCGAGAGAACGATCACAAGAAGGAGAACGAGAACGAGGTGCGTTCAGTGATCGTCGTTGGCTTCAGCTCGTGCCGAAGTGGGCTTTGTTGAATTCGTCGAGCGCGGCCTTCATCGCGACGATGTTTTCGCGCGGCATGCCGGGGCTCGTGCCGCCGCCGACGGAGAGGACCATGCCTTTGCCGTCCTTGGAGCCGGCTTCGAGCACCTCGAGCGTGGCTTCGCGCACTTCCTCGGGCGTGCCGCGCACGCCGATTTCGAGCGGGTTCACATTTCCCATGAGGCACATGCGGTCGCCCACGCGCGCCTTCACATCGGCGATGTGCGTCTGCTTGCCCCAGTTGAGCATGTTGAAGCCCGCGTCCGGCAAATGCTCGAGGCAGGCTTCGACGTCGGCGTCGTTGTGGTAGAGCTTCACCCAATCCTGCGGAAACGCGTCGCAGATGCGCTTCAGGTAAGGATGGCAGAACTCCATGTAGTGGTCCTCGTTCACGAAGCCCACGATGTCGTCGAGGAGGAAGATGCCCTCGACCGTCGGGCCCATGACTTTCACCTGCGCCTTCAGCCAGTCGATGATCACCCGCGTGCTGAGATCGAGGAGCTTGTGCGCGTATTCGGGCTTCTCGACCAGGTCGATCATGAAGTCCGACGTGCTGCGCGCGAAACCGGCGGTGCACATCGGGCCGCGCGCGGTCGCCATCGTGAAGATCTCGCCCGTATCCAAAACCTGCTGACGCTGCATGCGCAGCCGGTGAAGCGTGAGCGCCATGAACGCGTCGGCCTCGACCTCGTATTCGGGCAGCTTGTCCACGTCCTCGATGTTGAAGAGCATGTGGTATTCGCTCGGCGTGTTGTCCTGCCAGAACTTGATCTTCGAACCGAGCACGGACGGCTCGGCGGCCATGCCGTATTCGAGCCACCAGCCGGGCACGAAGATGATGTCGGGAAACTCCTGGTGAATCTTCAGGTGGGACTGGAACCACACCTGCGGATCGAGGAAGAAATCCATGTGCTTCACGCCGACGTAGCCCGGGATCCAGGGGCTGTCGATGATCATGGCCATCGGGATCTTATCGAGCTTTTCGAGGCGGGAGGCTTTTTTGAAAACGTCCCATTGGGCGGGTGTCATAGGTGTGGAGAGGTTGGGGCTGCGGTGAGCGGTGAAAGGGATCAGGGCGCGATCAGGATTTCCGTATCCGAAATCTGGAGCTGCACGCCGGCGTTCTTCGCGGCCTCGTCGAGCGCGGCGCGCAACATCACGACGGGATCGGGGCTGACCTGAAGGCGGCGCATCAGCCCGTCGCCCTTCTTCGTGCCGATTCGCAGGGTGAGCTTGAGGCCCTTGCGCTTGCACGAGACGCGGGCACCGTCGGGCAGCGCGGCATTCATCGGCGCGATGAAAGCGTCGACGTAGTGGACGCCGATGCCGGATTTATCCCGAAAGCCGGGAGGAAGTTTCTCGGTGGCAGCCTGGTTGATGTCGCAGAGTTTGATCATGGTGGGGGTGCTAAAAACCGATCACGAAGTGGCGCGGAGGGGCACGGCACCGGCCGAATGCGCGAGGGTGTAATGGATCGCCTCGAGCGCCAACCTCCATTTGTGCTCGCGGCTGCTCGCGTTGCAGTAGCAGCCCGACGGCGCGGACGGCACCGCCCAGTCGAGCACCGCGTCGAGCGGCTGGCCCACGAGCGGATGCTCGGCGGCGATCGCACCCATCAGGCCCTCGGGATCCGACAGATAGGCGCACATGTGTTGATAACCGGTGTCGTCGTCGGCCGGGCGGCATTCAGCGGCGAGCACCACATGCTGCTGCGCTGCGGGCGCGAGCGTGACCCGGTAATCGAAGGCGAGCGGATGGCCCATGTTGGAACACGTGGTGCCGTCGAAACGAAAACACGCGTCGACGCGCCCGTCGGCGCCAAAGGCCACGCGCACGCGTTCGGTTGACCATTTCTGCAGCGCCCGCGCGCTCGTGCTGTAGCGCACGACGGGGCGCGATCCATTCGGCGCAGATCCGGCGCCTCCCTCGCGGCGGCTCGCGAAGGCCGGCTCGTCCGCCGGCGCATGACGGTAAGCTGCCCGCCGATAATTGCAGCCGGGCAGGCCGCAGGTTTCGCAAGGCACGCGGCGCGGCGCCGCCCCGGTGCCGAGTCCGCGCGGCGCGAGGCCCACGACCGCGAGCAGCGATTTTTTCGGCTTCAGCATGCCGCTCGAAAGCACCTGCAGCGGCTCGGGAAAGGCCTGCCCCGCCCCGCGCGCGATCAACTCGAACAACCGGTTTTGATCGGCAATGTCCCAACCCGTGTAACCCGGGCTGTAGTGCGGCACCGCGACCATTCCGTCGCGCTCCGCCACTTCGCAGATTCGACCGCTCAAATTCGCGACGAGATGCTCGACCACCGCCGAGCCAAAAATCTCGAGAAAGAAATATTCGTCGGGCTTCGACTCCTGCCACAATTGCCGCGCGTGCTCCTCGCAACCGCGACCGGCGCTCACGGCGACGAGCATCGCGCGCTGCGCGCCCGATGCCCGCAGGTGCTCGTGCAGAACTCTCGAGCGGAATTCGATGCCGTCGAAACGCAGCGCGTCAGCTTCGACCCGGAGCTCGGCCTCGCGCAGATAAACCCACGGCCGGCCATGCTCCGCATACCAGCGTCGCGCCCACGCCGCGAGTTCGAGCGCCCGCTCCCCCGGCACGTGATCGCGCGGATAGCCGAGCAGCCGCCAATATTCGGCCTGCACCACGTCGACCGCCGGGCGCGTATCGAGCGATTCGACGGGCGGGCGCATCGCCTGGGCCACCGCCGGCATCATTCCCTCACCTCCACCGAGCCGCCGACCGGCGCGAACTGGCAGCCCTCGACAAAAAAGTCGAAGAAGCCCGGATGCGTCTCGAGCCGGCAATGCACGACGTGGCGCACGAGCCGCTCGAGCTCGGCGCGTTTCGCCACCGACAGCAGCGCGATGCACGCGCCTTCGACGGCCGCGTTGCCCACCTGCACGATTTTCGCCGCGTCAATGTTCGGGATCAGCCCGATCCGCTTCGACGCCTCGATGTTGAGGTGCCGCCCAAACCCGCCGGCGAGATAGAAGACATCGAGATCCGAATATTGGATACCGTATTCCGCGAACGCGATCTGGAGGCCGGCGACGTTGGCGCCCTTCGCCTGCGCCAGCGCATTGACGTCGGCTTCGTTGAACGTGATCGGCGGTTCGCCGTTGCGCGGTTTCGCCACCACGAACTCGGTGCCATGCTCGAACCGCCCGAGCACGTTCATGTGCCCCGTGCGCAGCAACTCGCTCATCAGATCGACCAGGCCGGAGCCGCAAATGCCTTCAGGCTCGACTTCGCCGATCACCGCAACGTTCACCGCGCCCGTCGGGTCGTCGATTTTCACCTTCTCGATCGCGCCGGGAAGCCCGGGCATGCCAAACGTGATCTGCCCGCCTTCGAACGCAGGCCCGGCCGGGCACGACGCCGCGAGCACCTTGTGCCGGTTGCCGACGATCAGCTCGGTGTTCGTGCCGATGTCCATCACCGCGACAAGTCGCTCCTCGTTCGCGACGTCGACCGCGAGCATGCAGGCGGCCGCATCGGCGCCGACATGGCCGCTGATGATCGGCAGGCCGTAGACGCGCGCCTTCGGATGAATCGGCAGGCCGAGTTTGCGCGCGGGCTCGGCGAGGCTCGTCGTCGTGCGCTTGCCTTCGGCGAGTTCAAGTTCGGTCAGCGACTGATACGGGCTCTGGCCGATCGAGTAGACGGACAACTTGAAAAACATGTCCCGCATCGTCGAGTTGCCGGCGAGGACGACCTCGTAGATCGAACGCGGATCGACGGGAAACTCCTGGATCGCGCGGCCGAGATACCCGACCAGTGTGCGCTGCAAGGTCTTCGTGCGGTCGTCCGTGTCGTATTGAATCCGCGCCATCACGTCCGATCCGCCGAAACGCTGCGGGTTTTCGAACGACGAATCGGCGATCACCTCGCCTGTCTCCAGATTCAGGAGACGCATCACGACCGTCGTCGTGCCGAGATCGATCGCGAGCCCGTGGATCGGGCCGGTGCTCCGGTCGATCTCCTCGCCATCGAGAAGGATGCGATCGCCGTCGCGCGTGACCGCGGGCTCGAGTTTCCATTTCGGGCCATGCACCGGCAGCTCGAACGCCTGCTTCTCGATCCGCATCGCGCCGCGCCGCATCGTGTGGCAACGCACGTCGCCCTCCGCCTCGGCCGTGATGCGCGCGCAGCACGACAATCGAAACGCGCCCTTCAGGTGCTTTTCCGCCGGATCGGGCGAAGAGAGCTTCTCCATCCCTTCCACGACTTCGACGACGCACTCCTTGCACTTGCCGTTCTTGTTGCATGAGGTCGGCACGGGAATGCCAAGCTGTTCCGCGTGCGTGAACAACGACTGTCCCGGGGTGGCGTCGACCGTCTCGCCGTTGAAGTGAAGGCGCACGCTCATCGTTCCGATCACTCCGCCCCGACCGCCCGCAGCGCCGCTTTCATGTAGCCCATCGCAAATGCCATTCCCGCGTGCCACGGCGCGGCGCACGACATCTGCGGCGCGTGGTCGGGAATTAGCACGCCGTCGAAGCCGTTCTTTTTCAAAATTCCGATGACGCGCAGCATGTCGACGTCGCCGTCGTCGATGAACGTTTCCTTGTAGGTCGGCACCTTGCCGCGGACGTTGCGGAAATGCACGTAGCCGAGCCGGCCCTGCCGGCTGTAGGTGTCGACGACGTCGTAGATGTCGCCCTCGGACATCTCGGCGAGCGAGCCGATGCAGAACTCGAGCGTATTGGCCGGGCTCGCGTTCAAGTCGATCACGCGCTGGTAGAGGCGCGGCTGATACACGAGCCGCGGCTGCCCGCGCACGAAGGGCGTCGGCGGATCGTCGGGATGCAGCGCGAGTTTCACGCCCGCTTGCTCCGCGACCGGGAGGACCTCGCGCAGAAACGCTTCGAGCCGCCGCCAGAGTTCTTCGTGCGTGATCGACTCGAGCACGCCGGACGGCGCGTGTTCGTCGTAAACCATGTTCCAGACCATCCCCCTCGGCATCGGCAGGTCGTAGGGTCCTTCCATGCCGACCGACGGCGCATCGCCGCGCGCGTAGTTGCCGCTGGTGCGGCCCGCGACCCCCGCGATCGAGAAATTATAGCCCATCACGGGAATCCCCGCCTCGCCCATGCGGTGCAGGATCGTCTTCACGTTCTCGATGTGCAGCGCGCGTTTCGGGCCATCTAACAGAATATCGTGCCAGTGCGCCGGGTCGAAGTTTTCGATCGCTTCGAGCGTGAGGCCGTTGCTTTCCACGTCACGGCGCAAAGCGACGAGCTCGTCGAGCGTCCAGAGTTTCTCCGGGTCGCCCGCGAGGCCCCAACCGCGATCCGTGCCGGTCGGCTGGTCGTCGCGCGTCGCATGCGTGCCGCCGCGGAAGTAGTCGACGAGGTGCGCGACGATGTGTGTCGCACCCGCCTGGCGCGCGAACCGGTAGTTCTCACGCGTAAGCATGTGGCGATAAAGGCCGAGGCCGAGCTTCATGGGGAAGGGATCAGGGTGTCCGAGGGCGAAAACGTGACCAACCGAAACGGATTCAACTGTTGACCGACGCCGCGCCGCGCAGCGAGCGGTTTTCGATCCAGCGGCTCTCCACCATCTCGATCCGCGGGTTCTGCGGAATGCCGAGATCGTGGTTGGTGATGCGCGCGGCGAGCAGCTCCACCGCCCACGCGCCCATGAGCGGCTGGTTTTGTTGCAGGCCGGAGAAACCCGAGCCCTCCAACAATTGGCTGAGCGCCGCGACGCCGAGTTCCCCGGGGACGCGGATGCGGTGTTTCCGCAGGATCGCCCGCAGCTCCGGGAGTTTATCGTAGAGGTGCACGAAAACGATCACGTCGGGACGCTGCGCCTTCAGCCAGCCAAGCAACGGCTTCTCCTCGACGTGGTCGATCAGATGCACCGGCAACGCCCGCCCCGGACCGAGCCGGTGTTCGCACCAGCCGAGGTAGGCGGACGTGTGCGCGTGACCGCTGCGCGCCTCCTCGTAGCGTCCCAGCACCAGGCCCGGCCGCCGGTAGCCGAGCCGGTGCACGCGATCGAGCACGTTGATCGTGTCGTTGAAGAAGTGGCTCGTGACGCGGTGGAGCGGCGTGCGGATGCTCAAGCCGATCGTGACGATCGCGTAGTGGCCGAGCTCCGCCGGAAACTCCTGCTCTAGCTCCGGACTGCCAAAACAGATCAGCCCCTCGATTCCGCGCGCGTCGAGAATGCCCCTCGCGCGTCGATAGGTCATCCCGGGCGCGCGCAGCCACAGCGGCTCGAGCCGGTAACCCAGCTCGCCCGCGCGTCGCCTCATGCCCTCGTAAACCTCGTTGTGGTGCCGCGACGTCTCCCACGGTTTCGGGCTGTGGTAGAAGGAGATCACACCGAAACACGCCTGTTCGCGCGCCGCCGGCGGCTTGCGCAGATGCGTCATCATCGCGACCACCTTCGCATCGGGCCGATAACCGGACTTTTCCGCCAGCTGTCGCACCCGGCGACGCGTCGCTTCCGCGATCTTCGGCGAATCGCGCAATGCCAGCGAAACCGCGGACGGCGAGAGTCCCGCGAGCCGGGCGAGATGGCGCAGATTCATCGAAGTAAACAGTTGACGTGATTCCGTGCGGAAGAGGCAAGCCCGCGCCGGGAATATTCTAATGCGCGAACACAATTTTCGCGCAGCTTCGGCCAAGGCGCGCGCATCGCCCCATCTGCTTTCGCAATACCCTCAGGGCGTGGCTGATCATACTCCCCGCCGCCCAGCCGGCGCGCCCACTCCCTTGCGCCGCCCGCGCCGCGCGGGCGAAATTCTTGATGCGATTTTCGGGCAGACGTGAAACTTCGGCGGCGATTTTTCGTTAGGTTCAGTTCCGGCTTCGCGGCCGGTGTATCCAAAAAACAAACATGCAAACCAAGAACAAACACAGACACATGACTCGCCGCTGGCCGGCGATGCTCTCGGCCCTGCTCGCTACGGCAGGAATCGCCTGGGGCCAGGAGGCGGCCTCGCCACCATCCGGCACCGGATTGGAGACGGACGGGGATATCATCGTTCTCTCGCCCTTCGAAGTTTCTGCGAGCGAAAGCACCGGCTACCTGGCGACCACCAGTCTCGCCGGCACCCGTATCAACACCGAACTGACGGACGTCGGCTCCGCCATCAGCGTCGTCACCGCCGAGTTCATGCGCGACACCGCGGCGACCGACTCGAAAACGCTCCTGCAATACACGACCAACACCGAGGTTGGCAGCTTGCAGGGCAACTTCGTCGGCGCCCGCTCCGGCGTGCAGGACGAGGGCGGCACGTTCACCACGCCGAACACCAACACCCGCGTGCGCGGCCTGACGAGTGCGGACAACACCCGCAACTTCTTCATGACCGACGTGCCGTGGGATGGTTACAACGTCGACCGCGTCGACATGCAGCGTGGCCCGAACTCCATCCTCTTCGGCATGGGCAGCCCCGCCGGCATCATCAACACGTCGACGAAGACCGCCCAGTTCCGCGACATGAACGAGCTGGAATTGCGCTACGGCAGCTACGGCAGCAATCGCGCGGTCCTCGACATCAATCGCGAGCTGATCGACAACGAGCTCGCGCTGCGCGTGATCATGGTGCGCAACGACGAAAAGTATCGTCAGAAGCCCGCCCACAGCCTCGACAAGCGCGTCTTCGGCACCGCCCGCTGGGAGCCGGAATTCCTCAACCGCAACGGCATCAAGACCACCTTGAAGACCTACGCGGAGTTCGGCGAAGTCCGAAGCAACAACCCCCGCGTCATCACGCCGATCGATTACATCAATCCCTGGTTCAATCACATGAACAAGGCGACCTACAACCCCCGCACCGTGCAGGATGCCAATGCGCATTACCTGCCCACGCTGGATGGGGAAGGACGCCAGGATATATTCTACCCAGAGGGTTACGGCGCCGCCATCCGCGCCCGCGCCATCCCCGGTGGTTACGGCAATTACCCCGGCGTCGGCGGTAACAACCCCTACTACAATCCCTGGGTCGGCAACTTCGCGCAAAGCTTCGGCGGCATGCTCGGCTACTTCAACCCCGACACCACCGCCCCCGCGAAGGTCGAGCTCTCCGAGTTCGCCAACATCCGCGGCATCGGCACCAGCGGCGCCATCGACGGCGGCCTCGCCCTCCCCTACTCGCGTCGTGTCTCCGTGGATACCTACGTGCAATACGCGAGCGACGCCGGCCTCGAGTGGAGCCGCTGGGGTCTCTACAAGAACCCGACGCTCACCGACGCATCGATCTTCGACTTCTACAACAACCTCCTCGACGGCGATCTGAAGAAGGAGTGGCAGGACTTCGACAACTTCAATGTCAGTCTGTCGCAGACCTACATGGACAACAAGTTCGGCTTCGAAGTCGCCTATGACCGCCAGAACTACTCGGCCGGCCAGGTCCAGCTGATGAGCGACCAGCGGGCGGGCATCTACATCGACCTGAACACCCATAATCTCGATGGCACCGCGAACCCGAACGTCGGTCGGCCGTTCGTCAGCGACGCCGGCATCTACGGCAACAACCGCCGCGAGGTCGATCGCGAGGCCTCCCGCCTGAATCTCTTCGTCGATCACGACTTCGATCGCGACAATTCCGGCAACTGGATGCTCAAGCTCCTCGGCCGTCACACGCTGAGCGGCATGTATACCCGCGACATGTTCAAGCAGGACAGCCGCGGCTTCATGCGCTGGGGCACCGATTCGGACTATTCGCGCTACGTCAGCACCAACCTGAACCTGAACGTCGACGAAAACGTCCGCACGATCAACCCCGTCGTCTACCTCGGCGACCAGTCGCTGTCGGCCCTCAGCTCCCCGAAGGGCGCGTATATCCCGCGCGCTGCGGTGACCATCGACATGCCCGCGCAGGTCAACATGTGGAACTTCGACTCCACGTGGAACGCCACCGGCGTCGACCCCGCCGCGGACTGGACCAACCCGCTCAACGGCCAGTTCTCGCAGCAGTCCGAAAACCCCGACAACTACGTCGGCTGGACCAACACGCCCGTCCGCATTCTCAGCGCCGAAAAAGGCGACGAGAAGGCTCTCACCACCGGCGCCACGCTGCAGAAGAAAACCTCCGAGTCGCGCGCGCTCGTTCTCCAGTCCTACTTCTGGGACGGCGCCGTCGTCGGCATGTATGGCATTCGCCAGGACCGCATCAAGTCGTGGCAGATGAACGCCTCCGAGACCCGCGGCGCGGTCAACTTCGACAGCTACCGCCTCTCGGACCTGCCCCAGCAGACCTACGAAGTGAATTCGCCGAGCTGGAGCATCGTCGCCAAGCTCGACAAGTTGATCGGCGGCCGCCTGCCGTTCGTCGACATCAACTTCTACTATAACAAATCGCAGAACTTCCAGGTCTCGGGCACCCGCAACGATGTCTACGGCCACGCCCTCCCGCTCCCCAGCGGCTCGACGATCGATCGCGGTATCCTGATCGCGACGAAGGACGGCAAATACTCGCTGAAGATCAACAAGTATGAGAGCTCCGTGAAGGACGCCTCCAGCACCGCCGGCCTGAACAACTGGTTCCTCGGCAGCTTCATGAGCTGGGGTTCCAACTACGCCGACGTGTTCACGCACAACCTCGGCGTCACCGGCGACATGTCCACGGCCAACGACCCGAGCCGCTCCTGGCACTACACCTACGAGCCCATCGTGGTGAACGGCCAGATGCAGACGCCCGAGCAGGCCGAAGCGCTCAAGCAGCAAACCGTCGCCGCCTGGCGCGCGCTGCAGAAAGCCGTCCCGGCCGATTACTACTCCGCGTGGGGCTTCGGCGACATCAACCGTGTGATCAATCACACCAACAATGCGCCCGCGAACCTCACCCTCACGGAAGACACCGTCTCCCGCGGCTACGAGTTCGAGTTCACCGCCAACCCGACGCCGAACTGGCGCATCACGGCCAACGCCGCCAAGGTCGAGGCCGTCCGCAACAACGTGGGCGGACCCGCGATGATCGAACTCGTCGACATCGTGAACACCCACATGCTCGGCGCGGCCGGCGACCTCCGTATCTGGAGCGGTGGCGGTTCCAACCAGATCCGCAACTCCTGGAACGGAAACTTCTACAGCGACTACTCGCGCACCCGCCTGAGCGAAGGCAACCGCTCGCCCGAGCTCCGCGAATGGCGCTTCAATGTGATCTCCAGCTACGACTTCACCGAAGGCATGCTGAAAGGCGTGACCGCCGGTGTCGGCTATCGCTGGCAGGACGAGATCGCCATCGGCTACAAGCCGCTGCACACCTCCGATCCCGCAATCATCACGTTCGACCTCGAAAATCCGTATTACGGCCCCACCGAGGATGCCGTGGACCTCTGGGTCGGTTACAGCCGAAAGCTGACGGAAAAGGTCCGCTGGCGCGTGCAGCTCAACGTTCGCGACGCGTTCAGCAGCAAGGGTCTGATCCCGCTGACGACGCAGCCCGACGGCTCGGTCGCCGCCTGGCGCATCGCCCCGTCGCGCACCTGGCAGCTGACGAACACGTTCACGTTCTAATCAGCAGCCAACAGCCTCGCACAACACAACACAGCGCCCGCGGCCCCAAGCCGCGGGCGCTTTTCGTTTCGACCCATATGGGGCGCCCCGGCCTCGGCCCTGTCGGCATCCTGCTCTTACGCCGTAGCCGGAAGATACGTCCCAGCCGCCAGCAGAGCCGCCGCAGCAGCCTGCTCGCAGGCGACATTAGGCCTTCGCAGGCCGTTTGAACGGAGTCCTCCCCAACGCCGCCATTGGACCGCGAGGACCACAAAGAAACGCAGAGTCGAACTACCTCGCGCCCCCGACTCTCTTTGCGCTCCTTGCGTTCTTTGCGGTTAATTCCGGCCGCGCTGCTCAGGTCACGCCCGCGGACTCTCCACCGGTCCCAGATAACTCGGCCGCACGCCGCCCGCGTCGATGATTACCCGCTCGATCACCACGCCAGGCGTCACCCGCCAGATCTTCAACACATGCTTCCCCGGTTTTTCGACGGCATGCTTCGTGAGCACGCGCCGCACGCCGTCGCCGACCGATTTCTCCCACGTCTGCAGCGTCGCCCACGTGTCCAGCTTTACGATCTGCGGCTCCTGATCGTCGAACGACACCGCCAGCCTCAGCCCTTCGCCCGGTTGAAAATCCAGCGAGGGCGCACAGTGCAGCTCCACCTTCAACTCGCCCGACGACGTCAGATGCACGTCGTATTCGAGATGCGGAGACGTCCCGCCCGGCACGCTCTCCGCCGCCGTCACCGGCAGCGTCGTCACGCCTCCGAGGGTCCGGCCAAAATTCGGCAACACCTTCCACTCCACACCTCCGCCGTTCACCGCGCGCGCGAAATGGGGCGCCTCGATCGCCACGTGCCGGTCCGTCTCCACAAAACCCGCCAGCGTGCCCGTTTCCGGCTTTTCCACCGGCAGCTGCACGCGCAATTGCCCTCCCGGTGCCTCGATCGTCACTGTCGCGGTTGAATTCCCCGCCGGCACGGCCGCCCAGTCCACGCCGATTTCGAGTCGCGAGATTTCCTTCACGCTCCCGCTCGCAGGCGAGATTTTCACCCACGGCTGATCCGCCGTCGCTTTAAACTCAAAAGGCGCCAGCCCGCGGTTGAACAACTCCACCCAGCGCGTCCCGCCGCCCAACACGTGCAGCGGCGGCAACACCGCCCGCCCGGCGCCATAGCTGGGCCACGAACGCTCGGAACCTTCGATCGACATCGCCACCGAAGCGTCCGCATACGGATGCGCTTCGCTCACCGCCGGCGCCACTTCGAGATTCGGCGTCTGCCAATACGTGTAGCCCATCTTGCTCTGCGACATCTGGTGATTCCACCGCCCGCCGCCGAGCGAGTGATACTGCTTCACGAGTTCCTGATCCAACGCGAACAGGTCCCGCACGCGTTGCGCTTCCGTGTTCGCCGCCGCCCGCCCCTGCACGCCGTAAAGCCGGTTCTTCCCCGCCGCCACGTAAATCTCCTGCACCACGCCGCTCGCCTTCACCGGATAAAGCACCAGCTGGAAAAACGCATCCCGCGCCTCCGGCGGCAGTTTCTCATTCAGCTTCTCCGCCCGTGCCGTGAGTTCGCGCCATTCGGCGACAACGCGATCGGCCTCCCGATAGTTCACCAGGCTCAACGTATCCGGCGCCAGCATCTCGGGCTTCCGCCGCGAATTGAGCTTCGTGTAACCGTCGATCAACGCCGCCACTTCCACCGCATGCTCGGCGCCAAACTCCCGCGCCGCCCACGCCTGCGAATAATCGGCGAGCGTATCCGGATTCCAGCGCCCAGGCGCCCACGCCATGTTGAGGAAGAACTCGATCGGGAACTCCATCGGCTTGATGTCGCCCACGTTCACAATCCAGATGCGATTCGCGTCGTGCTGCCACGCGAGGTTCATCTGCTCCCACACCTTCGCGATCCGGAAGGTGTTGATCCATTTGTAATTCCTCGGCCCCCCGACGTAGTCGAAATGATAATACACGCCCGCGCCGCCCGGCCGCTTCTGCTCCTCCGGCGTCGGTAGCCGGCGAATGTTGCCCCAGTTGTCGTCGCACCAAAGCAGGATCACGTCGTCCGGCACGCGCATGCCGCGCTCGTAGTAGCCCTGCACCTCCTTGTAGAGCGCCCACAGCTGCGGGATCTCCTCCGGCTTCTGGTTCATCACATTGCCCAGAATCTCCCGCTGGTCCTTCACGATCCGCTCCAGCAGCGCCACATTCTCGCCCTCCGACATCGGCTCGTCGCCGTCGCCGCGCATGCCGAGCGAAATAAGGATCTCCCTGTCTTTAACGCGCTCCACACCGCCGCGCCAAAACTCCCGCAGCACCTCCGGATTCTTCGAATAATCCCACGGTCCCTTGCCGTAACGATCCCATTCCGCATGCGCCCGCATCATTGGCTCATGGTGCGACGTGCCGATCACCACGCCCATCTCGTCCGCCAGCCGCGCATTTTCCGGATCGTCATCGATGAACGCCCGCGGCTGCCACATCGCCGGCCAAAGATAATTCCCGCGCAAACGCAAAATCAGCTCGAACACATGCTGGTAAAACGTGTGGTCGAACTTCCCGAACTTCTCATGCACCCAGCCGGTCAGCGCGGGCGCCTCGTCGTTGATGAAAATGCCGCGATACTGCACCACCGGCACCTGCTCGGCCACCCGGCCGGGCTTAACGTGCAGCGTCTCGCTCTTCTTCACCGGCACGTCCGCCCACCAATACCAGGGGGACACGCCGATCTGTTCGGAAATGGCATACATGCCGTAAATCGCCCCGCGCTTGTTCGCACCCGCCACCACCAGCGCCCGCTCCACGCCGGGAAACGGATTTGCCACCGTTTCGATCAGAAACGCGTCCCACTTTCCCTCGATCGCCGCGACATCGAGCTTCCCCGCCGACACGAGCCGATCGACCAATCCGCCCGAGCCGATCGTGCCTATCACCACCGCTGGCGCTTTCGGCACGCCGTGCTCGATCGCCGGCTTTACGCCCGTCACGCGCTCGAGGTCCGTTTGCAGATGTCCTGCGATCCTCAATACACCCGGCAGCTCGTTCGCGTCCACGTGCAGCGCGGCCACCTTGCCCTCGGCTGCGAGCACAAATCCGCCCGCGATCGGCTTCGTGTCGACAAACCTCTCCTCACCGATGGCGGCCGCCGCCGACGCGCCGGTCACCATGATCAGGAGCGTCGCTCCGGTCAGTTGGAGCGCTCGTCGCGCGCGGCGCCACGAACGTGAAACATTGCTAGAAGACATGGCCGCTAAGACGTGAGTCATGGGTATTGGTTGTCCGGGGTTGCAACGGCTCCGCAAACTGGGGAAGCGCCATCCTTTGGGCAAGTTCCCCCATCGCTCGCGTCTAGAGTCGAGCGCTCCGTCGAAAACTTGAGCCGCATCGTTCCGTGCTTTCGCCCGTAACCACGCGGGTAAACGAGTGGCTATCCGCAAAAACAGCTCCGCCCGCGACCGAATCGATCGCGGGCGGGCTTCTTTCGAATCACATGCGCGGCGGTTCTCCGCGCTGCCGCTTACTCAGAGGTCGGGTCGCGCAGGCCGGCCTGACTGTTGATCGTCAACCGATCCGCCGCGACGCTGCCGCGGATCCAGCTCGATCCGTTTAGCACCACCGTGCCGGACGGCGCGACCACGGTGCCGCTCAACGTCGAGCCGCTGTTCAGCGTCACACCACCGTGGGAAACCCGCAGCGTGAGCCACGCGGGATCCTGTTCCGCGGCGTCGGCGTTGTTGAACATGACACTGTGCCGCACCGTGAGAATCACGGGGCCGACGATCTCGAGCCGCGCATTCGAATTCAGCGTCAGCTTCTGCAGGTTATAAACCGCCGGCTCCTCCGCACCCGGCACGCCGAGCACGAACGCAGTCCGACCGTTCGCCGTGAGATCGCCATACGTCCCCGGCGGCACGACCACTTCGCCGCCGTTGCTGTTGATCGTGAGGTTTCGAATCGTCTGCGGATCGCCGATGCTCTGCCCCGCGCGATTGACGCTCACGTTGCGCGTGCCGGAGGGAGCCGGCGGCGCCGCGACCGTTGGCAGCGCGATCGGATCAACCTGCCGCACCACGTAGCGAACGACCGAGTTGCCATTCAACGTCACCTTGTGCTGCGTCGGCGTCGCACTGCCCCCCGCTTCGATCACCGCCACGTAAGCCGCGTTGCCGTTGACCGTCACCCCCGGCCGCCCCGGGACCAACAGATCACCCGACAGCCATGCGCCGCCGTTCAACGTCACCGACTCGGGCAGAAGCACCTGCATCGATCCGTCAATCTCACCGGACAACATGAGCCCGTGCCGGACCAGCGCGGTGATGCCGATCTCCAACTGCGCCGTCGCGCTGCCGAAATAGCCGTCTTCATCGATGGTCGCGACCACCTCGTAGACGCCCGGATAAACCGGCGGCTCGCTGCTGCCGTTGTAGGTCACAACGACATCCAGATTTCCCGGTTCCGTCGTCACCGACACTGTCTTCGGCAGCCCATCGTAGCGCTGCTGCAGATCGCCCAGCGTCACCGTCGCTTCGACCGGCGGAGGCGGCGCAATCGTCAACGTCAACGTCTGGGTGTCCTCGTCATCCGCGCCCGCGTAATTGTCCGCATCGACCACGCGCACCACGAAGCTGCTCGTGCCCGCGTCGAGCGGCGTGCCGGAAATCAATCCGCCGGGCGACAACCCGAGTCCATTCGGCAAATTGCCGGACGCCACGGTCCAAGTCAGTTCGCCGTCGCCGCCCGTGGCCGACAGTTGTTGCGAGTAAGCGGCCCCGACTTCGCCCGCGGGCAAGGCCGTCGTGACAATCTCAGGCACGGAACCCGGCAAGAGCACGACGGTGACCGTCGAACTCGCCGTGAAACCGCCGTCCTCCGTCGTCACCGTGATCACCGCCTCGCCGGTGCCGACAGCCGTGACCAACCCGGCATCGTCCACCGTCGCGACGGCCGCGTCCGACGTTGTCCAGCTCACGCTGGGATTATCGGCCTCGGCCGGTTCGATCGTCGCGGTCAACTGACTCGTCTCTCCGACTTCGAGCGTCACCTCTTCAGGCGATACGGTCACGCCGGTGACGGGCACATCTGTGCCGCCGCCGTCGATCGCACCCAGCGTCACCGTGCCATACGCCGCCGGATTATTGTTCAGATTGCTGCCGAACCACGTCACGTAGCGGTCGCGCGGACCGGTCGTATCGTTGTCGTTGATCTGGAGATCGATCCCGAGCTTCCAGCCTTCGACCGGCGTGATGCCGAGCGCGGCCAGCGGCACCTTCACCTCGAGCACGTATCCGAGATAATCGGACGCGCCGCCCTGCTTCAGCGTCACCGCCGCCTGCACGCCGGAATAGTCCGGCCCGGAGGGATTCGGCGGGAAGACGTTCGTCTGCACGAACACCGTGCCGTCGGGCTTCGGGAGGAAGGCAAACTTCAGATCGTTCAGGTTATCCGAGGTCGCGCTCTTGCTGTTGTTGCCGTCGAGGAAGAGTTCGACGCTGTCGTTGTTCCAGTCGCTCGCCTCGGTGGTGATGAATGCGTCGTCGGTCACGTCGACCACCAGGTGCAGGTCGGTCTGCGTAAACGCCGCCCGCCAGGTCGCGGAGATGTTCGACGCTGGCGGCACCGTCTGATCCGGCGCGGGTTTGTTGATCACGCCGAGGATGCTGCCGTAAGCCGCATCGATCGCACCGTCGAGCGCTGGCGCCGTCGCGGCATAAGGCACCACGAGTTCGCCCAGCGTGTTAACGGTCACCGTGGCTTGCGCCGTGAAACCGCCGTCCAGCGTCGTCGCCGTGATCGTCGCCACGCCGACGCCCACGCCGCGCACCGACGCCGCCGTGAGCGCCGTCGTCGTCACGCTCGCCACCGCCGGGTCGCTGGAGGTCCACACCACCGTGCGATTGCTCGCTTCCGCCGGCGTCACATTGGCATTGAGCGTCTGCGTCTGCCCGACGTTCAGCTGGATGCTTTCCGTCGCCAGCGTCAGGCCGCTGACCGGAGTCGAGGTCGGCATGCCGACGGTCTCGAGCATCCACG
>JAEZAD010000314.1 GCA_023430565.1 Verrucomicrobiota bacterium | reverse complement strand
CATACCAGCCGGAGGCGGTTTCCCAGGTGAGCTCGCCGCGGAGGAGATGGGCGGGGAGGCCGGCGAGGGTGTTGTTGCCGTAGAGCGGGTCGTCGTCGAAACGGAAACGGCCGTGCGTCCAGGTGGTGCGGAGAACGAGGCGGTGAGGTGGAGGCGCGGGGGCGGCGAAGGGCGTGCCGAGGAGGTCGATTTCGAGGGCGAGCTCGATGCCGGAGTGGAGGGTATCGCGGGCGTTGACGGTGGCGGCCGGCGTGGCGGGGTTGTTGTCGTGATCGAGAGAGAGGAGTTCGTGTTGAAGCGTGGCGTGGTAGAGGGAGGCGTCCCAACGGAGCGGGCCGCGGGCGCCGCGGGTGCCGAGTTCGAACGTGGTGGCGGTTTGGGCGTCGCGCGGGGTGTTGAGGGTGAGCGATTCGCTAAAGGAAGGGGGCTCGTAGCTGGAGGAAACGTTGGCGTAGAGTTGGACGTCGGGGGCGTCGAAGCGCACGCCGAGTTTCGGCATGAGCCGGGCGTGGCGGAGGTCGTAGTCGGGGGCGGCGCCGAAGGTGGTGTCGTGGCGGCGGTCGTTGAGGGCGGCGCTGACGGCGGCGACGAGGGTGAAACCGCGGCCGAGGGCGAGTTGGTTTTCGACGAAGGCTTCGAGGTTTTCCGCGCGTTGGGTGGCGGAGGAAACGAGGGGGCCGCGGCGGCCGGCGGTGTTGGCGAAGTTGGCGGCGTTGATGCGGCCGCAGTGAAACAGGGCGCCGGCGCGGAGGCGGTAGGGGCAGCCGGCGAATTCGGCGACGTGGGTGGCGGTGGCGGCGAGGAGGATGTCGTTCGAGAGCTGGTCGATTACCTGGCCGATCGGGTGATCGAGGTTTTTGTGAGACCAGGCGGCGGAGAAGTCCCACGTGGTGGCGCCGGTGCGGGCGGAGGTTTTGGCGGCGAGCCGGAGGAGGTCGAAATCGCGGTGTTGGTCGAGGGCGAGATTGGACGGGTGGGCGGAGCGGGGGGCGGAACGGAGTTGAGCGAGAGTGAGGCTGCCGGGGAGTTCGGAGTCGGTGTGGACGGCGGTGAGGTAGAGGCGAGTTTCGGCGGTCGTGGAATGACGGATACCGGCGTTGGCGAAGAGGCGCTGGTTGGACTGGCGGGAGTGGGCGCGGAAGCCGTTTTGAAATTGATGGGTGAAGGACGCGTAGGCGTCGAAATCGCCGCGAACGCCGCCGGCGGCGACGCCGGTGCGGAGGTAGTCGAAGGAGCCGGCTTCGATGCGGACGAAGCCGGGCGGGGCGTGGCGGCCGGTGCGTGAGACGTAGTCGATGGCGCCACCGAGGGTGGAGGCGCCGAGGGCGAGGGCGTTGGCGCCGCGCCAGACGTTGATGTGGGCGGCGGAGAGCGGCTCGAGGGCCTGCATGTCGAAGGAGCCGTCGGCGAGATTGATGGGGATGCCATCCTGGAGGACGCGGAGGCCGCGGCCGTGGAAGGTGCGTTGGAGGCCGGAGCCGCGGATGGAGAGGCGGGCTTCGTCGGAGCCGAAACGCGACTGGGCGATGACGCCGGGCGAGAGAAAGAAGGTGTCCTCGAGAGTGGAGGCGCGGCCGCGGAGGAAGCGTTCGGCGTCGACGAGTTCGATGCCGCCGGGCGTGAACGAGAGGTCGAGGCGGGCGTCGGCGAGCGAGGCGACGGTGAGGGATTTCTCCCGGTCGGCGGTGACATCGACGCGCGAGAGTTGGACAGGGGATTCGGTGGCGGACGCAGGAGTGAGCGTGGCAAACGAAAGAACGGTGGAGAGAAAGAGGAGGAAAGAAGGTTTCATGGGTGTGGTGCGCGCGAAGGCGCGATGGGTGGGGGCGTGGGGGTGCGACGGAGCGCGGGTGCGCGGACGCGGAGGCACGACGAAGGCGCGCGGGGGCGTCGCGAGGGACGCGCGGGGCAGGGCGGTCGAAGACCGGCCTACGGATGACTCAGGCCGCGTAACGCGGCGGAGGAACGGGCGGGGCGGCGCGTTCGGAGGGTGGCAGCAAAGGAGTGCCGAAGGTAACGAACGTGAAGTCGGGCGCGGCGACGATGAGCGACGGGACCGGTGCGAAAACGAGGAGGACTTTGCCGTCGAGCTTACCGCCGGGGATTGCGGGGGAGTCGGATTGCTGTTTCGCGGTGGCGACGGCGGTGCAGACGCCGCACATATTTTCCGGGGTGAACGTGAGGCGGATGGCTTCGGCGAGCGGGACGGTTTGCGAGTAGGTCGCGATCATGCGGCCCCAGCCGAAGGTTTGCACGAGATCCCAATGGCTGCCGGTGGCGAGGAGCCAGGCGGCGAGGGTGAGGATCAGGGAAATGCGGCGACGCATGCGGGTGGGCGGGTGCGTGGCGAACGAATGCGCGGGGCGCGGGGGCGCAAGCGTTTAGTGAAGGCGGGCGGGGCGAGAGCGGAACGGCTCGGCTCGCTGGCGCTCGCCGCCACGGACACTCGTTTGCGCTCGTGAATCTACGAATTAGCGGACGGTGCGGAGCTGGACGGCGTCGATGAGGCGGTCTTGGGAGAGGATGTCGGTGGCGACGATGAGTTTGTCGCCGGGGGCGATGCGGCCCATGTGGCGGAGGAGCGAGATGGCGTTCTCGAGGGTGACGTCGGGCTCGCTGGCGAACGGGAGTTGAATGGGTTCGACGGCGCGGAGGATGCGAAGCTGGCGGAGCAGTTGAACGTGCGGCGTGAAGGCGAAGATGGGCGCGCTGTCGGGGCGGAGGGCAGCGAGGCCGTGCGCCATGAAGCCGTGCCGGGTGAAGGTGAGGATTTTTGCCTGCGGGATTTCGTTGGCGAGAACGACGGCGGAGTGGAGGAGCTTCATCTTCTCGGTGGAAAAGATGGCGGGCTGTTCGTGGTTGGGGTCGTTTTCGGCTTCGATGCGGCGGGAGATCTTGTCGAGCATCTGCACGCACTCGAAGGGGTATTTGCCGACGGTGGTCTCGCCGGAGAGCATGACGCAGTCGGCGCGTTCGTAGACGGCGTTGGCGACGTCGGTGATCTCGGCGCGCGTGGGGACGGGCTGGGAGATCATCGATTCGAGCATGTGCGTGGCGACGATGACGGGGCGGCCC
This sequence comes from Verrucomicrobiota bacterium, assembly GCA_023430565.1. Taxonomy (GTDB): domain Bacteria; phylum Verrucomicrobiota; class Verrucomicrobiia; order Opitutales; family Opitutaceae; genus Opitutus. The sequence continues at coordinate 8,113 of JAEZAD010000314.1, read as the reverse complement.
TGGGCGATGCAGGCGCGGACGGCGCGGCGCTGGATGACGGGCAGGTCTTCGAAGGGGCACTCGATGCCGAGGTCGCCGCGGGCGACCATGAGGCCGTCGCAGGCGTGAACGATTTCGTCGAGGTTGGAGATGGCGGACTGGTCCTCGATTTTGGCGATGATGCGGGCGCGGGAGCCGTTTTGGTGGAGGAAGCCGCGGAGGTCGTCGATGTCCTTGGCTTCGCGGACGAAGGAGAGCGCGACGAAGTCGATGCCTTCCTCGATGCCGACGAGGGTGTCGGCGCGGTCCTTTTCGGTGAAGGAGGGGAGGTTGACGCGGACGCCGGGGAGATTGATATGGCGGCGGGAGCTGAGCTGGCCGGGGATGAGGACGCGGCAGCGGATGTGGGCGGCGTCTTTTTCGAGGACCTCGAGGCGGATGAGGCCGTTGTCGACGAGGACGGTGTCGCCGACCTTGATGTCGTTGACGAGGTCGCGGTAGTTGACGTCGACGGAGCGGACCTCGTGGGCGATGTCGCCGGCGGCGGCGGGCTGGACGGTGAAGTCGAAGATTTCGCCGGGTTTGAGATCGATGGGGTTGGCGAGATCGCCGGTGCGGATCTCGGGGCCCTTGATGTCCATCATGATGCCGACCTCGCGGCCGACGCGTGTGCTGATTTCGCGGATACGACGGATGATGGTGCGGGTCCAGTCGTGCTTCGCGTGGGCCATGTTGAGGCGGACGATGTCGGCGCCGCCGGCGATCAGCTTTTCGAGCATGGTCTCGCTCTCGGTGGCGGGACCGAGCGTGAAGATGATCTTAGTGCGGCGGAAGGTGTCGGCGGGAACGGTCATGACGAGCGGTCGTGGAAAGCGGATGAGAGAGGAGCGGCAACGGTGGAGCGGGTCACGCTGTAGACTGGAGGAGAAGGTGCATGTATCGGCAGGTTACAGGAGCAGAAGGCGCGCCGTCGGGGCAAGGGTGGGGCGTGTGCGTTTTGTGTGAAAAGGTGATCGCGTTTTGTGACAGGGCGAGGGAGGCGTGGCTGGACGGTGAGGTGGGAGGCGTGGGATCGCGGCGTAAAGCGGCTCCTACAGGCGGGGAGCGCGAGCGAGCGCGGGGCGACGTGGCGGGCGTGGAGAATTTCCGTGCAGCTTATGACAGAACGGCTAGAACGCCGGGCCCATGAGCGATTCTGCAGGTGCCCCGATCGGGAAAGCGTCGAAGCGGCCTGTATTGCCGCCTGGATACGGGGCTCGCCGCGGCCTGAATTGGGCGACGGTCGGCTTCATGTATGCGAGCTTCTACATGTGCCGCTACAACATGCCGATCGCGAACAAGTCGATCGCGCAGGAGTTCGGGTTCACGAACCAGAACATGGGCGACATCCTGGGCGGCGCGTTTTACGCGTATGCGTTTGGACAGGTGTTGAACGGGTTGCTGGCGGACCGGCTCGGGGGGAAGCGGGCGTTGTTGATCGGCGCGGCGGGGACGGTGGTGGCGAATCTGGCGTTTGGCGCGGCGTCGTTTATGGGGATGCTGTGGCTGTTTGCGTTGTTGTGGGGATTAAATGGATACCTGCAGGCGTTTGGGGCGCCGGGGTTCATCAAGGTGAACGCGTCGTGGTTCAGTCAGACGGAGCGCGGGACCTTCGCGGGCGTGTTTGGGTTCATGATCAATTTCGGGCGGGTGGCGATCGGGCAGCTGGGGCCGAAGATTCTGGTGGGGTTCACGCTGGTGGGTTTGTGGCAGGTGCCGCCGCAGCATTGGCGCTGGCTGTTCTGGGTGCCGGCGGGGATCGCGTTTTTCGTGGCGATCGCGGTGGCGCTGTTCGTGAAGGATACGCCGGAGGAGGCGGGGTATTTCGGAATCTACAAGGGCGAGGCGGATCACGACGACAAGGACGTGCACGGAAACCTGAAGGACGTCTTCTGGAATATCGTGACGAACAAGTTCGTGTGGATCATGGCGAGCGCATATGCGTGCACGGGTGCGGTGCGGCAGACGGTGGATCAGTGGTTCCCGCGCTACCTGCAGGATGTGCAGCACATCGATCTCGATTCGGGGCTGTTTCTGACGGTGGTGTTCTTGATTCCGTTCGTGGCGTCGACGGGGTCGTTCGTGTCGGGAATCGTGTCGGACGTGTTTTTCGCGGGCCGGCGCGCGCCGGTGGCGGCGGCGATTTATTGTATCGAGATGTTGGTGATCTTGGCGGCGTCGCAGGCGAGCGGGCCGGTGGCGATCGCGACGGCGTTTGTGGCGATCGCGTTTACGGTGAACTCGACGCACTCGTTGCTCGGGCCGGCGGCAGCGATGGATATTGGCGGACGGAAGGCGGCGGCGTTCGCGTCGGGGTGCATCAATTCGTTTCAGTATATCGGGGCGGGGATCGCGATGCAGATCCTGGGGCGGCTGCTGGATCGGACGGGGTATCAATACTTCTTTTATTTCATGATCCCGTGGGCGGCGTTGGGGGCGGTGCTGATGTTTTCGATGGCGAAGCAGAAGGATTTGCGGAAGGGGCGGGTGCAGGCGGCCTAAGGAGCGATCAGCGATCAGCTTTCAGCTGTCAGCGATTTTGCGGTCGCGTGCGCGAGGATGGAGCGACGATCTCAGTCGGTTTTCCGAAGCTGACCGCTGAGCGCTGGCTGCTGATCGCTATTTAAACGCAGTCGTAGAGCGGGGTGCTCTGGCCTTGCTCGATGATGGAGAATTCGCAGCGGGCGAGGGTGGTGCGGAGCGGGGCGAAGGCGGTCTCGACGGCGATGCGCGAATTGCAGTCGCGCGAGAGGTGCGTGAGGAAGATGCGGCGCCACTCGGGGCAGGCGACCTCGGCGAGGAGGGCGCAGGTGGCGGCGTTCGAGAGGTGGCCGTGGCGGCCGCTGATGCGCTGCTTGAGCGCCCACGGGCGCTTGGGGTCGTTTTTCAGGAGCTCGGGGCAGTGGTTGGATTCGACGACGAGGATGTTGCAGCCGCGGATGTGTTCGCGGATGTGCAGCGGGGCGTGGCCGAGGTCGGTGAGATACGTGAGCGCGCGGCGGGGCGAGAAGAGATCGCCGTCGTGGCCGGTGGTGAAGCGGAAGCCGACGGGCTCCTGGGCGTCGTGCGGGACGGCGAAGGAGCGGATCTCAAGATCGCGGAAGCGGAAGGACGTGCCGGTTTGAAAGATCTGCCAGTCGGGGCGGTGTTCGAGGCCGGATTGGACGGCGGCGGCGGTGGCGGCGTTGGCGAAGATTTTGAGCTGCGGAAATTTTTTCAGGCCTTCGATGCCTCCGGCGTGGTCGCTGTGTTCGTGCGTGAGGAAGACGGCGTCGATGCGATCGAGGGATTCGCCGATGGCGGCGAGGAGTTGCGAGAGCTTGCGGGCGGAGAAGCCGGCGTCCACGAGCACGCGTGTTTCCTCGCTGACGAGGAGGGCGGCGTTGCCGGAACTGCCGCTGCCGAGAATGCTGAAACGCAGGCCCATGGAGCGAGGTCGTTGAAGACCTGTGGGGGCGCGGGGCCAAACAAAAAATCAGGCGGGTTCTTTAACCACGGATGGGCACGGATAAACACGGATTTGGGTGAACCGCGAAGGAACGGGAATTCACGCGAATCGAAGCGGGCGTAACGCGCTCGTGCTCCTGATCGTAATCGTGCTCGTGATCTTCAGCACCTAATGGAGCTGTAGCCGCTCTCTCCCGGGCAAACCGACCGAAGTCCTTTCTGTCATTCTGAGCGAAGCGAAGAATCCAGAGCGATCATCGCACGCGGACGCACACCTGGATTCTTCGCTTCGCTCAGAATGACAACGCACAGTGGCTATGGATCTATTTGAAGGCTCTAGCCGTGCCCTGCCCGCCGCCCGTTTCGATCACGAGCACGATTACGATCACGAGCACGAGGTGCGGTTTACCATGCGCAGAGGGATTCGATGTGGGTGGCGGAGCCGTCGCGTTGCCAGGCGTCGAGTTGGGCCTGGTCTTTCAATTGCTGGCCGCGCTGGCGGGGGACGACGGCGAAGACGCTTTCGATTTCGGAGAGCGCGGTCATGTCGCCCCAGAGCTTTTCGAATTGGGCGACGGGATACACATCTTCCTGGCCGTGGCCCCAGCGTTTTTTCACGTCCTTCAAGGTGACGTAAGTCGGGACGCGGGCGGCGAGGCGGCGGACGGCGGCGGCGGTGAGCTCGGCGTCGGAGAGATCGGCGCGGGTGAGGCCGAAGGCCGTGAGGAGACGGTCGATGTCGATCCAGCAGGTGTTGCTGTTGTAATACGTGAGGTTGAACTCGTCGTCTTCGCGCGGGAGGGCGAGGCCTTCGACGATGCGGAGGCGTCCATCAACGCGGGCGAGACCCCCGCCGTGGTCTTCGATGCGTTTGGGGATGACTTCCCAGCCGAGCGTGGCGCCGGTGGATTGGAACCAGCCGAGGAGCGTGGGATCGGGCGAGGCGCCGAGAGTGTCGATGTTGTGGACGACGAGCGTGCGGAGATTGGGGTGGGCGGCGAGGAGGCGGGCGAGCGTCCCGTTTTTAAGGAGGTTCGGGATTTCGAACCAGTGGCCGACGGGGTGGAGGCACTGTTCGGGGACGTTGTCGGTGTAGTCGGCGCCCTCGCCGACGGTGCGCGCCCAATTCGTGAGCGCGGCGCGAATGCTGTCGCGCATCTTTTCCTTTTGTTCGTCGAGTTTTTGCTGAGCGGTTTCTTCCCAGGCGAAGATGAGATCGCGGACGGCGGGGACGAGGCGGAGGCCGATGGAGCGGCCGGACGAAAGGTAGATCTCGCGGTCGACAGAATCTGGATACGTGGTGCGGAGCCAGTGTTCGATTGGGGCGTGCGTGAGGTGGCTGGTGGTGAAGACGTGTGGGATCGTGGTGTTCCACTCGCGAGCGGCGCGGCGGGTGCGGGCGAGGTGGGTTTCGATGAAGCTGCGGTGGCGGCCGGCAAGTTTGGCGAAAGGGTGGAGGCCTTTGACGACGCCGGCGCCCTGGGTCCAACGGGAGCCGACGCCGGCGGCGTAAGTGATGACGGCGAGCTCGCCGCGACGGAGGGCGGCTTCGCCGGCGGTGTGGAAATCGGGTTTGCTCGTGCGCGCGTCGAAGAGCGCGGAGGACGGAACGTCTTCGATCTTCGTGTTGGCCGGGAGGCGGTTCATCGCGAGGCCGATGCGGCCGTTGCGGAGGTCGGCGCGGATTTGCTCGTGTTGGGCGCGATCGAAACCGTTTTTCGCGAGGAGGTCGGCGAGGCGTTGGGCGTGGTTGTCGCGGGAATCGCCGGAGGGAAGGAGTTGGTCGAGGAGAGACGGAAGGGCGCCGGAGAAATCGGGATTGGTGCGGGCGGCGCGGGTGAAGTGTTGGAGGTCGGCGCGTTCGCGGGCGGTGAGCTCGCGGGCGGAGCGACGGAGGAGGGGCGGGACGGCGGCGCGGTAGAAATCGACGGGGAAAAGGGCGTCGTCGCCGGTGAGGAGGGCGGCGACGGTGCCGTGTTCGTTGATGGCGAAGTCGTAGACGACGGGGTCCATCGCGAACGGGAGCGATGACTCGAGCTCGCGTTTCGTCGTGAGCATGATCTCGCGGAGTTTTTCCTGGCCCTCGCGTTTGCGGTGCGGGGCGAAGATGAAACCCATGCCGCCGCCGGACATGCCGCCGAGCATCCAGAAGCCCCAGAAGTCGTCGCCGAACGCGGCGCGGGTGCGCTCGATGAGGCGCTCGGTGTAGAGATTGCTGACCCAGGGGATGATGGTTTGGAGCGGGCCGAAGAAATTTTGCGTGAGGGCGGCACCGAGTTTCTTGATGTCGCCGGCGGCGAGGTGGCCGAGGATTTCGTCGAGGGTGGCGACGGCTTTGAGGCGCGAGGCGAATTCGGCTTCGTTGCGGAGGAGGTATTTCTCCGTGGCCATCTCGAGGATGGGGCCGACGTTTTGGGCCATGCCGCCGTGAACGAGGACGAGGGAATCCTGGAGTTTTTGGCGGGCTTCGGCGGGAATGCGATCGCGGCCGAGGAGCGTGTGACGCGGGAGGAGCGTGCCGCGGGAGATGCCGTGTTCGGGGTCACCGGGTTGGGCGGGCGCGCCCTCGATGAGTTTGATGCCGGGCCAGAGGCCGCCGGAGTCCTGCCAGCCGCCGCCGGAGCCGCCGAGCCATTCGCCGAGGATGGCGCGGGCGGCGACGATGCGGCGTTCGGATTCTTCGAGCGGGCCGGTGAGGGATTTGATCTGGCCGGTGGCTCGCATGCAGGCGCCGATGAGGGCGCCGAGGAGATTGGTGGAGACAGCGAGGCGGGAGCCTTTGGGGATGCGGTTGACGTTGGAGACGATTTCGAAACCGCGGCCGGGGCCGAAGATGGCGGCGAGGAGTTGCGCGAGGGAGGCGCCGGAGCGTTCGATGCCGGGCGGGACGATCCCGGCGGCGATGACGGCGGCTTTGAGGAGGCCGAGGTAGTCGCGGCCGAAGTCGAAGACCTCTTCGAGGTCGGAAATCGCTGCGGTGGCGCCGAGGTCGACGCTGGCAAGGCGGATGACGGGTTCGTCGATGACGCGGAAGTAGGCTTCGACGGGCGGGCGCGGCTCGGAGTCGCGGCCGTGGACGCCGAGGTCGACGGAGATGTTGAGGACGCGGGCGCCCTCGGGGAAATCCATGCCGAGGAAAAAGATGTCGGACCAGCCGCAGTGGGTGAGGTCCATGCGGACGGGCGTGCGTTCGCGGAGGAGGGGAAAATTGGATTCGGCGGAGTCGCGGGCGAGGAGCTCGGGGCGAACGCGGAGCGGCTGGTCGAGCGGGTGGCCGAGGCGGAACATCCAGGCGTTGCCGCGGGTGGAGCGGACGGTGCGGCGGACCTGGTCGGCGAGGGTTTGGAAGGCGAGGGCGTGGTGCGCGGTGGCAAGGGCGGACGAGAGGGTTTCGCTGGGGCCGTGTTCGTGTTGGGCGGCGGCGAAGACGGCGATGGCTTCCTCGAAGCGGCGTTCGAGCAGGTGGCGGAAGCCGGTAAACGGGACGCGGCCGGTGCGCGGGAGGTCGGGGCGAGCGGGGAGGTGGTAGCGGTGGAGCGCGGTGATGAAGAAGAGGGCGCGGACGCGTTTGTAGAGATTGGTTTCGCGGCGGCGGTAGGCGTCGAGCTCGGTGCAGGCGGCGAGGAGTTCGTCGACGGCTTTGCCGGCGGCCCAGCGGTCGAGGGCGAGATCGCGCGTGGCGGCGTCGGCGGAGTCGATGATGTCGAGGAGGCGGAGGCTCATGAATAATGGGAGCCCGCTAAACACGCGAAGGACACGAAAGGCGCGGGTTGATTCGTGTGCTTGGCGTGTTGGGCGGGGAGTTATTCGGGGCGGAGGGCGAGGAGCTCGACGAGCTGGGTGAGGACGCGGTCGCGCTCGGGGCCGGAGAGGGAGAGGGCGAGTTGGGCGAAGAGGAGGCCGTAGGGGGCGCCGATGTCGTAGCGGCGGCCGGAGACGTTGAAGGCGAGGTAGCGCTGGCGATCGGCGAGGGCGTGGAGGGCGGGGGAGAGGCCGAGGGGTTTGTCGGGGGCGGCGGCGCGCTGGGATTCGAGGAGTGAAAAAATTTCGGCGCCGAGGACGTGGAGGCCGAAGAAGCAGAGATAGAAGCCGGCGCGGAGGCCGGGGACGATGAGCTGTTGTTCGGCGACGGACGGCGTGGGTTTTTCGAGGACGGCCTCGATTTGGTAGAGCGGTTTTTCGCTGCCGACGAGCCGGCCGCCGATGGCGCCGTAGGAGGTGATCTGGCTTTCGCGGGTGGGTTGGACGGCGGAGACGGAGGCGTTTTCGGCGGTGGCGATATCGATCAGCTGGCGGGCGCAGCTGATTTTCGTGTTGGAGACGTGGAGGTGGTCACCGACGAGGTGGAGGAAGGATTCGTTGCCGATGAAATCGCGGCCGAGGAGGATGGCGTGGCCGTAGCCGCGGGCCTCGGTTTGGGGGATGAAGCGGATGCGCGAACGAAGGGGGCCGGAGGCGTCGGCGTAAGCGGCTTCGTCGCCGGCGCAGACGATGACGCAGAATTCCTCGATGCCGGCGGCGGCGGCTTCCTCGAGGACGAGTTGCAGGGCGGTTTTGGATTCGCCGTGCGGGTCAATGAGCGACTGGAGCGGGAGCGTGCGCTGGCGCGGGTTGGCGGCGGTGACGAGGGCTTTGCGAATTTTCATGC
>JAEZAD010000282.1 GCA_023430565.1 Verrucomicrobiota bacterium | reverse complement strand
CCGCACCACCCGCTTCCCTTCCGCCGCTTTCGCCACGAGCAGCGCATTGATCTCGCCCTGCGGCAAGCTGTGCATCCCCGCCCGCTTCCCAACGTAAACCTTTTCCGCCTCCGTCGAGCACAGCGCCAACAGCTCCGGATTCGCAAGATCGTCGTAAAGCACCACTTCTGCGTCCCTCAACGCATTCGCACCCCGCACCGTGATCAAATCCGCCGCCCCCGGCCCCGCCCCCACAAGGCGCACAACAGCTCGTTTTTCCATTCCTTCGCTTGCGGCATTTTGAACCATGACGAACTTTTGTTTTTACTTCTTTAGTAAAGTAGTCAACTCAGACGTTTCTTTTATGCCAGAAGCAACCACCGCGCCACTTACCCACAACGAGTCGCTCAAGCAGGCCGATCCCACCCTCGCCAGCACCCTCGTCACCACCCTCGCCGACGCGTCCCTCGACCGCTTCTCCGACGACGAAAAAGAGTTCACCAAATTCCACGGCATCTACCAGCAGGACGACCGCGACCTGCGCAAGACCGCCAAGAAATACATCATGATGATCCGCAGCCGCATTCCCGGCGGCGTCATGACGTCCAATCAGTGGCTCACCTTCGACGATCTCGCCACCACCTACGGCAACAACACCCTTCGCGTCACCACCCGCCAGTGCATTCAGTTCCACGGCGTCGTGAAATCCGGCCTCGGCCCGCTCGTTAAAAAGATCAACGAGTGCCTCCTCTCCACCCTCGCCGCCTGCGGCGACGTCAACCGCAACATCACCGCCTCGCCCACGCCCGCCATCACCAAGGCCCGCGAAGCCGTTTACGCCGACGCCCTCAAGACCGTCCACGCCGTCGCGCCCAAAACCCGCGCCTACCACGCCATCTGGATCGATAACGTCCAACTCAACCTCGACGACCCCAAAAACAAAAACTTCATCGATCCGATCTACGGCCAGACCTATCTGCCGCGTAAGTTCAAGATCTCCTTCGTCGTTCCGCCCGTAAACGACATGGACGTCTTCACCAACGACCTCGGCTTCATCGCCGTCGTCGAAAACGACCAGGTCCTCGGCTACAACGTCGCCATCGGCGGCGGCATGGGCCGTAGCCACGGCAACACCCAGACCTTCCCGCGCCTCGCCGACGTCATCGGTTTCACGACGCCCGAAAACGTCGTCGAAGTCGCCAAAGCCGTCCTCACCACCTTCCGCGATTTCGGCGATCGCACCAACCGCAAGCACGCGCGTTTCAAATACGTCGTCGAAGAACGCGGCGCCGACTGGACCCGCGACGAAATCGCCCGCCGCGCCGGCATCAAATTCGAGCCCGCGCGCCCCTACAAGTTTACCACCACCGGCGACCTCTACGGCTGGCACCGCGCCGTCGACGGCAGCCTTTTCCTCACCGTCTTCGTCGAAACCGGCCGCATCAAGGACGTCGCCGGCCACGCGCAAAAAACCGCCTTTCGCGAAGTCGCCCAAAAATTCCCGCACGTCGAGTTCCGCCTCTCCGCGAACCAAAACGTCATCATCGCCAACGTCCCCGAATCCGACCGCGCCGGCATCACCGCCGTCCTCGCGTCGCACGGCGTGAAAGTCGAAAACCAGGCGTCCGTCCTCCACGCCGCCGCCATGGCCTGCCCCGCGCTCCCGACCTGCGGCCTCGCCCTCGCCGAGTCCGAACGCATGCTCCCCGGCCTCATCGACCGCATCGAAAAACTCGGCGGCGAACTCGGCCTCGGCGGCGAAGAAATCATCATTCGCTCCACCGGCTGCCCCAACGGCTGCGCCCGTCCCTACATGGCGGAAATCGCCTTCGTCGGCAAAGCCCCCGGCCGCTACCAAATCTGGCTCGGCGGCAACGAAGCCGGCACCCGCCTCAACCGCGTCTATAAAGACACGGTCAAGGACCCCGACATCGAAAACGAACTCCGCCCCGTGCTCACGCGCTGGAAAGCCGAACGCGTCGCCAACGAACGCTTCGGCGATTTCGCGGCCCGCGTCCTCTGGCCCGAAATCGAAACCGCCGCCGCCCTCGCCGCCGAAGCCGCCGCGAAAACCCCCGCCCCCGCCACCACCGCCCCCGGCCCCACGCTCTAAACCCACCTTTGTCATTCTGAGCGAAGCGAAGTCCAGCCGCAGGCTGGTTCGCCATCCAGAACGACATCCGCCATCGAGCAGAGCGGACGCGTGCCCCTGAGCATCCTTTGCCCACCACCCTCAACTCTCATCCCTCAACTCTCAACTTGAGCATGTCCCCCTCCGACCTCGCCGCTGCCAACGCCGACCTCCGTCAAAAATCCCCGCTCGAAATCGTCCGCTGGGCCATCGCCCAATCCGGCGGTCGCGCGATCGTCTCGACCAACTTCCGCCCTTACGAAGCCGTCGTCCTCCACCTCGCCACGCAGGCCCAGCCCGACATCCCCGTCCTCTGGGTCGACCACGGCTACAACCGCCCCGCCACCTACAAACACGCCGAGCAGCTCCGCACCCAGCTCAAGCTGAATCTTAAACCCTTTCTCCCGAAGATGACGCCCGCCCACCGCGACGCGATCCATGGCGACATCCCCACGACTGAGGACGAGGAAGGCCTGAAAAAATTCAGCGCCATCATGAAGCTCGAGCCCTTCCAGCGCGGCATGCGCGAACTCGCCCCGACCGTCTGGATCACCGCGCTCCGCAAAGTCCAGAA
>JAEZAD010000274.1 GCA_023430565.1 Verrucomicrobiota bacterium | reverse complement strand
ACAAAACCCTGATCGTGCGCGCGCTGGAAAGCGGCGGCGTGGACTACGTCACCAAACCCTTCAACGCCGCCGAGCTGCTCTCGCGGGTGCGCACGCATCTCGCGCTGAAGACGGCGCGCGATCGGTTACGCCAGCTGGCGGAGGACAAGGACGAGCTGCTCGGCATTCTCGCGCACGACCTGAAAAACCACTTGGGCGGAATGCTCATGAGCGTGCAGCTGCTGCACGAGAAGGCGAAGTCGATCAACGACACGCGTTTTCAGCGCATGGCGACGAACATCCTTCGGGCGACGGATCAGATGTTGTCGTTCGTGAAGGAATTTCTGGCGAATTCCGAAGTCGATCACGGGCGGCCGATGAAGTTTCAGCCGGTGTATTTGCATGACGTCGCGAGCGCGGTGGTGCAGCGGCATGCGGAGCACGCGAGCCGGAAGGACATTCAACTTGCCCTGGAGCAGACGGTGGAAGGTGTGCTCGTCGACGCCGACCGCGCGGCGCTCGAGCAGGTGTTGGATAATTTGTTGTCGAACGCGCTGAAGTTTTCGCCGCCGGGCAAAAGCGTGCGGCTGGTGGTGGGCGAGACGGCGGATCGCCGCGGGGAATGCCGCGTGATCGACGAAGGGCCCGGTTTCACGGAAAACGACAAGCAGCAGATTTTCCGCCGTTATCGCCGGTTGAGCGCGCGGCCGACGGGCGGCGAGCCTTCGACCGGGCTGGGATTGAGCATCGTGAAAAAACTCGTGCAGGACATGCGCGGCGACCTGAACCTGGAGAGTGTGGCCGGGCACGGGGCGACGTTTGTCGTCAGCTTTGCGGTCGCCAGCGAGAAGACGTGATTCGCCATGGATTTCCTTGTCGTCGACGATGATCAAATCTTTCGCGAGGCGACCTGCCTCCTGATCGAGGAGGAAGGCCATTTCGCCACGAGCGCGTCGAACGGCGACGTCGCGCTGGAGCGGATCAAGGAGGACAAGTTCGACGCGGTCCTGCTCGACCTGCATCTCGGCCGGCAGAACGGGCTCCAGCTTTTGCCGCAACTCATCAAGCTGCGCCCGAATCTGCCGGTGGTGATGTTTTCCGCGCAGGGCACGGTGAAAACGGCGGTGCAGGCGCTGCATCACGGCGCGGTCGATTTCCTGGAGAAGCCGTTCACGCGCGATCAGTTTCACGCGGTGCTGGCGCGCCTGCGGCGCATCAACGAAATGGGCCAGAAGATCGAGCGGCTCGAGCAGGAGGTGAAGGAGGTGCAGTCGCAGAGTCCGGAGCCGCTGATCGATTTCGAGACGCCGGTGATGCGGGCGGTGATCGATGTGTTGCGGCGGGCGGCGAAGAGCAGCGCGTCGGTTTTGATTCTCGGCGAGAGCGGCACGGGCAAGAGCGTGGCGGCGCGCGCGCTGCACGCACAGAGCCATATCGCGGACAAGCCCTTCGTGACCGTGAGTTGTCCGGCGTTGTCGAAGGAACTGCTCGAAAGCCAGTTGTTCGGCCACGTGCGCGGTTCGTTCACCGGCGCGATGCGCGATCATTGGGGCAAGGTGAAGGCGGCGGAAGGCGGCACGCTGTTTCTCGACGAAATCGGCGACCTGCCGCTGGAGATCCAGCCGAAGCTGCTGCGCTTGTTGCAGGAAAAGGAATACGAGCGGCTCGGCGAAACGGTCACGCGGCGCAGCGACGTGCGGATCGTGGCGGCGACGAATCGCGATCTGAAAAAACGCGTCGCCGAGGGCGCGTTTCGCGAAGACCTGTATTACCGGCTCAACGTCATCACGGTCGAAATGCCGCCGCTGCGGGCGCGGCCGATGGACGTGCTGCGCTTTGGCGAGCACTACGTGAAACACTGTGCGGTGCAGTTCGGGCGCAAGGTCGACGGCTTCACCGACGAGGCGGCCGAGTGCATTCGCCGCTACAGCTGGCCCGGCAACCTGCGCGAGCTGCGCAACACGATCGAGCGGGCGGTGATCCTCGCGCCGGAACACCTGATCGGAATGAGCGATTTGCCGATCGAGATCCGGCAAGGCGCCGGGTTTCCGGGTGCGATGGGCGACACGCCGTTGCAGACCGGCGCGATGGTGACGCTGCAGGCGCTCGAGGAGCAGCACATCAAGCGCGTGCTCGAGGTGACCTCGAGCATGAACGAGGCGGCGGAAATTTTGGGCATCGACCAGGCGACGCTGTATCGGAAGCGGAAGAAGATGGGTTTGAAGTAAGATCCAAGGGCCAAGCTCCAGGATCCAGGGAAGCTTCAAGCTTCAAACTTCAACCACGCCCGGCGGTTCGGCTCGTGTTGTGGCGGGCCTTGAGAAAGAACGAGGCCGCTGTGTGCGACATTGCGCGGAAATGCGGGTGGCGGCTGATGGCGACAGTGGTGATGCTGTTGGCCGGCTGCCGGTCGTATTCGCCGCGCGCGATCCCCGGTGACGAGATCGTCGTCGCGGGAGAACGTTTTCACACGGGCACGCGCGTCGTCACCTGGCACGAGCCGGGCGGTTATAATGCTTACGCGGGCCGGGCGGCGCTGCGGCCGCGGGCGTTTGCGAAGGATGAGATGCGGCCGGAATGGACCGTGCGGCGGCTGCGCAAAGGCGTCGATCAATTCGTCCTGCACTACGACGCGTGCGGGTTGAGCAAGGTGTGCTTCGACGTGCTGCACGCGCGCGGGTTGAGCGTGCACTTCCTGCTCGATGTGGACGGGACGATTTATCAGACGCTGGATTTGCAGGAGCGGGCGTTGCACGCGACGACGTCGAACGACCGCTCGATCGGAATCGAGATTGCCAACATCGGCGCGTATCCGCCCGACGCCGCGCAACCGCTGGAACGATGGTATCGACGCGACGCAGCGACGGGAGGCGCGGTGTTGACCGTGCCCGCCGCCATCAAGGATCCGCGAATTCTCACGCCGAACTTTGTCGGGCGCCCCGCGCGCGGGGAGGCGATCGGCGGTTCGATCCACGGGCAGTCGTTGCGGCAATACGACCTGACGCCCGAGCAATACGCTGCGCTCACGAAGCTGACGGCGGCGCTTTGCGCGATCTTTCCGCGGCTGCGCTGCGATTTTCCGCGGGACGCTGATGGCGAACCGATCACACGAAAACTTCCCGACGAGAAACTGGCGCGCTACCGCGGGATCCTCGGCCACTATCATCTCCAGCAAAACAAGGTGGACCCCGGTCCGGCGTTTCAGTGGAAGCGGTTCATCGCGGCTGTGCGGCGGGCGCTGCGATCGAGGTAGGTGGCGCGCTTGTCGCGCCATCCGACAACGCCAGCCGATGCGTCGCGCGGCGGGAGCGCGATCTACGGAGAGGCGTTTTTCCGACCGAACGCCGGGTCGACCTTGATGCAGGCGGTGGCGACAAACGACGCGAGGGTGGCGAGGCAGATCCAGGCGAAGAAGTTGAGGTAGCCGAGCTGTTCCTGAATCCAACCGGCGGCCATGCCGGGCAGCATCATGCCGAGCGCCATGAAACCGGTGCAGATCGCGTAGTGGGCGGTGCGGTGTTCGCCCTCGGCGACGAGCATCATGTAGAGCAGGTAGGCGGTGAAACCGAAGCCGTAGCCGAACTGCTCCGCGGCGAGCGCGGCGCCGACGAGCGTCGCGCTCGCGGGCTGCGTGAGTGCCAGAAAAACGAATACAGCATTGGGCACCGACATCGACAGCACCATGGGCCAGAGCAACCGACGGAGTCCGAACCGGGCGATGGCGAGGCCGCCGAGGATGCCGCCGAGCGTCAGCGCGATCACGCCGACCGTGCCGTAAAGGATTCCGACTTCCTGCGTGGTCAGGCCGAGGCCGCCGTCGTCGCGGCCGTCGAGCAGAAACGGCGCGACGAGCTTCAGCAGCTGGGCTTCGGCGAAACGATAGAGCAGCAGAAACGCGAGCGCGGCGACGATGCCTTTCTTGCGGAAGAAGGCGGCGAACACGGCGAAATAGCCGGTGGCGAACGGCGACGATTGCTGGCGAGGGGCGTCGCTCGCGGGCTGCGGCAGCGCCCACGCGTGATACGCGGCGACGACGAGAAAAAACGCCGACGCGAGTCCGAAGACCCACATCCACGCCTGAATGACGTTGCCCGTTTTCTCGTGGAGCGCCCCCGCGAGCCAGACGAGACCGCCCTGGCCTGCGATCATCGACAGCCGGTAGAACGTGCTGCGCACGCCGACGAAGGCCGCCTGTTGATGCGTGGGCAGCGCCAGCAGATAGAAACCATCCGCGGCGATGTCGTGGGTGGCGGAGCTGAATGCGATGAGCCAGAAGACCGTGAGCGTGCCGCGGAAAAAGAGCGGGCCGGGCAGCATGAGCGCGACGAGGGCGAGGGCGACGCCAAGCACGAACTGGAGGCCGACGATCCAGAACCGTTTCGTCCGATACAGTTCAACGAACGGCGACCACAGCGGCTTGATGACCCAGGGGAGGTAGAGCCAGCTCGTGTAGAGGGCGATGTCGGTGTTGGAAACCTGCAGGTTTTTGTAGAGGACCACCGACAGCGACATGGCGGCGACGTAGGGGATGCCCTGCGCGAGGTAGAGCGACGGGATCCAGCGCCAGGGGCGCGGCGATTCGGCGTGACGGATTTCCATGCGAGCGCTGGAAACGTGGGAGCTTTCCGAGCGTGGGACCATCACGGAAATTGGGTGGTTCGGGGAGATGAACTGCGAAGGTTTCCCGGGTTGGCGCGTGTTGTCAGGAGACACCCGTTTCAATCCGCGCCTCGCTCCGAAGAGCGAGGCGAT
>JAEZAD010000267.1 GCA_023430565.1 Verrucomicrobiota bacterium | reverse complement strand
TCGGTGTCGTTTGACCGGCGGCTGGCGCCGTTCGATGTCGCGGGGAGCAAGGCGCATTCGGCGATGCTGGCGCACGTGGGGCTGATCACGAACGAGGAACGCGACGGGATCCATGCGGGGCTCGACGCGATTCTGGCGGAGATCGAGGCCGGGAAATTCCGTTGGGAGACGAAGCTCGAGGATGTGCACATGAACATCGAGCAGGCGTTGACGAAGCGGGTGCCCGCGGCGGCGAAGCTGCACACGGCGCGGAGCCGGAACGACCAGGTGGCGACGGACATGCGGCTGTTTTTCAAGCATGCGTGCGGCGTGCTGGCGGAAAGAATCAAGGGCGCGGAGCGGGCGTTGCTGGCGGCGGCGGAGGCGAATCGGGAGGTATTGATTCCTGGATACACGCATCTGCAGCGGGCGCAGCCGGTGTATCTGGCGCATCATTTGTTTGCGTGGCTGGAAATGCTGGAGCGGGACCGGCAGCGGTTTGGCGATGTGGCGGAGCATGCGAACTGGTGTCCGTTGGGGTCGGGCGCGATCGCGGGGACGACGCTGCCGATCGATCGGGAGTTCACGGCGAAGGCGCTCGGCTTCGTGGATGCGAAAGGGCGGCCGCAGGTGTCGCAGAACTCGATGGACACGGTGGCGGACCGGGATCTGTTCATCGAATTCGCGAGTGCGTGCGCGATGTTTGGCGTGCATGCTTCGCGGATGGCGGAGGATCTGATTTTGTGGAGCAGCGCGGAGTTCAAGTTCGTGGAGCTGCCGGACGCGTTTTGCACGGGGTCGTCGTTGATGCCGCAGAAGAAGAATCCGGATTCGTGCGAGCTGTTGCGCGGAAAGTCGGCGCGGCTGCAGGGGAATCTGCACACGCTGCTAACGCTGGCGAAGGGGCTGCCGCTGACCTACAATCGCGATCTGCAGGAGGACAAACCGCCGGTGTTCGACAGTTTTGACCAGACAGCGCTGTGCGCGGATGTGCTGGCGGGGACGATCGGCGGCATGACGGTTTACGCGGAGAAATGTGCGGCGGCGGTGGCGGATCCGGCGCTGCTGGCGACGGACCTGGCGGATTACCTGGTGTTGAAAGGCGTGGCGTTTCGCGAAGCGCATCATGCGGTCGGCGCGGTGGTGCGGCTGGCGGAGGAGCATGCGCTGGCGCTGGACCAGTTGCCGACGGAAGAAGTGCAGAAGGTGCATCCGGCGTTTGGGGCGGATTGGGTGGAGGTGTTCGATTTGAAGCGGGCGCTGGCGAAGCGGGAGGGGACGGGGATGCCGGGGCCGAAGCAGGTGGCTCGGCAGTTCAAGCGGTGGGCGAAGGTGTTGGGGTGAGTTGAGGCGGGAGGAGCGCCAGCGAGCTGGCGGATCTACGGGGGGAGGGAAGCAATTGCTGCGGATGGTTTTTCAACGGGCGCGGAGGCACGTTGGCAGAAAGTGGCGTATAGTGGGGCAGGTTTGCCGCAGGCCCCTCCGGCGGACAACCGGCGTTCACCCCAGGTTTTTTCGTCATGAAAGACTACGCCTCTTCCGACCTGAGAAGCTTTGCCGTCGTCGGACACGCGTCGTCCGGCAAGACCCTTCTCTGTGAAGCGATGCTCGCCTGTTCCGGGCGGATCGGACGCATGGGCAACATTGCGGCGGGCTCGACGGCGTCGGACTATCACGCGAGCGAGAAGCAGCACCAGATCTCGATCCACGCGACGCTGCTGAACACGGAGTGGCAGAACAAGAAGTTCAACCTGATCGATTGTCCGGGCTACGCGGATTTCATCAGCGAGGCTTACAGTGCACTGCGGGTGGGCGATTTCGCGCTCGTGGTGGTGCATGCGGCGCATGGGCTGGGCGTGGGCACGGATGCGGTGTGGAGCAATGCGACGCTGCACGGTTTGCCGCGCGTGCTGGTGGTGAACGCGCTCGACAAGGCGAACACGAATTTCGAGGCGGTGGTGGCGTCGGCGCGCGAGCATTTCGGGCGGAAGGTATTTCCTTTGTCGATACCGCTCGATGCGGGGCCGGGGTTCAGTCGCGTGCTCGATGTGTTGCGGAACGAAATCGTGACCTACAGGCCGGGCGGGAACGGGAGCTACACGGAAGCGCCGGCGGAAGGGGAGCTGGCGGAGCGGGTGCACACGTTGCACAAGGAATTGATCGAGTATGTGGCGGAGTCGGACGACGCGTTGATGGAGCGGTTTTTTGCCGAAGGGGTGTTGGGCGAGAGCGAGCTGCGGGCGGGATTGCACAAGGCGATTCAGAATCAGGTGTTCATTCCGCTCTTCGCGGTGTCAGCGGAGACGAATGTGGGGGTGGCGCGGTTGATGGACTTTATCGCGAAATACGGCTCGTCGCCGCTCGACCGCTCGGAGGTGGATTCGCTGGACGCGAAAGGCGCGCACGTGCCGGTGCCGCTGACGCACGCCGAACCCGTCGTGTATGTCTTCAAGACCATGAACGAGCCCGGCGTGGGCGAGCTCTCGCTGTTCCGCGTTTACTCCGGCACCGTCACAAGCGGTGCCGAACTTTTTAATCCGGGGCGCAACGTCACGGAGCGGCTCGGGCAGGTGTATGCGTTGAACGGGCACGATCGGACGCCGGTGCCGTTTCTGCGGGCGGGAGATTTGGGCGCGGTCGTGAAGCTGCGCGACACGCGGACAGACGATACGCTGTGCAGTCCGCGTTTCGCGGTGACGCTGCCGCGGGTGGAATTTCCGCGGCCGAACATTCACGGCGCGCTGAGGCTGCGGTCAAAAGGCGAGGAGGATAAGCTCGCGGTCGGGCTGGCGACGATGCACGCGGAAGATCCGACGTTTCACTACCGCGTGGACGACGAGCTGCATCAGACGATCGTATCGGGTCAGGGCGAAATCCACCTGCAGGTGATCGTGGAGCGGTTGGCGCGGCGGTTTGGCGTGAGCGTGGAATTGATCGAGCCGGGGATTCCGTATCGCGAGACGATTCGAGGGCGGGGCGAGTCGCGGTATCGTCACAAGAAGCAGACGGGCGGGGCGGGGCAGTTTGCGGAGGTGTGGTTGCGGATCGAGCCGGGTCCGCGCGACAGCGGCGTGGAGTTCAAGCAATCGCTGGTCGGGACGAACGTGGACCGCGTGTTCGTGCCGTCGGTGGAGAAGGGCTTGCGCACGGCGTGCAACGAAGGCGTGCGAGCGGGCTTTCGCGTGACGGACCTGAAGGCGGATTTCTACGACGGGAAAATGCATCCGGTGGACTCGAAGGACATCGCGTTTCAGGTGGCCGGGTATCATGCGTTCAAGGAGGCTTTTCTGGCCGCGGCGCCGTGTGTCCTGGAGCCGATCTTCAAAGTGAAGCTGACGGTGCCGGAGGAATACATGGGCGCGGTGATGGGCGATCTGTCGTCGCGGCGCGGGCATATTCTTGGCGTGGATACGGACGGTCAGTTCCAAGCGATCCATGCACAGGTGCCGCAGAAGGAACTGCACCGCTACAGCACGACGCTGCGCTCGTTGACGAGCGGACGCGGGCGGCACGAGGAAGGGTTCAGCCATTACGCGGAAGTGCCGGCGGAGCTCGAGGCGAAGCTGCTGGCGGAGGCGAAGGCGAAACGTGAGGCGCAAAACGGGACGAAGTGAGGCGGGTTAACCAGCTTCTGTCATGAAAACCTGGAAAATCGAAATCACCGAGCCGCACAGCGGCGAACTCGGCGAAGCCGTGCTCCACGAGGATCACGGGTTCGCCTTCGAAGAATACACCTATGCGGCCGGGCAGAAGCTGGAGGTGGCGGTGCATGATACGCATGACCCGCAGTGGCATATTTTCACGGATTTCGACTCGGGACATCGCTTCAAAATTCCGCCGCAGAAGTATCGCTTGATCGAGGGGCAGTAGGGGCGGGTGGGTGATCGCGGCCGTCGTCGGAGGACGGCCTGTGGTCGCTGGTGGCGTTTTTTCCCAGCGACGCCGGGCCGTCCGTTGAGGACGTTGCTGTCTTGATCGGGCCTGAGCGGGTCGAAGATCGTGGTCGTGCGGGGAATAAACGTCCTAACTGCGTGGCTGCGCAACGCGGGGGGCCGGGCGGCGTGCGACGAGGCGTGTTAAGCGTCGCGATGGGCGGCGAACGGCGCGACGGTGTCGATCGCCGAAGTCGGGCTGCCTCGTCGGGCGGTCACTTGGGTTTACCACCATGAGAGACGATTACCTGAATGCGGCGCGCTTAGTCATCGAGGATCCGACGATCCTGATCAATGTGGTTTCGCGGCGGGTGAAACAATTACGACGCGGCAATCGCGCGCTGATCGTTTCGCTCGAGAAACTGTCGGCGGAAGACATCGCCCTGCGCGAAATCGCCGAAGGGAAAATCAGCTACGAGTTGCTCACGGTCGAGGAAGTCGCGGCGCTTTGAGCGGAGCGGCGGACGGCGGCGGTCGATTTCAAAGTGGATCGCGCTGGATGGCGACGCGGCCGTCGAGCCGGCGACTGAGATCGATGGGGTCGCCGACGCCGACGGTGCCGCGCGCGACCTGATAGGCCCAGACTTCGAAATAGGTGAGGGTGGCGCCGCCGAAGATCGTGGAGAAGGCGCCATCGATGGCGTCGTCGCCGCAGGCGATTTTCAAACGGCCGATGCGCGGAACGTGAAATCGCGGATCGGACGTGAACCAGTGGCCGCCGATGTAGACCTCGGCGTAGGCGTGGAAGTCCATGGGGCTGCCGGGATCGAGGCAGCCGATGTCAGGCAGGTGGCCTGTGACGTAGCGTGCCGGCAGGTTGAAGGTGCGGTTGAGGGCGACGGCGAGGTGGGCGAAATCGCGGCACACACCGTAGCCGCGCTGGAGGACGTCCCAGGCGGAGAGGTCGGAGCGGCCGGAGAGGTAGCGATACTCGATGTTCTCGTGAATCCAGCGACTGATGGCCTGCATGCGGGTCCAGCCGTGTTCGATCTGGCCGAATTTTTCCCAGGCGAAATTGGCGAGTTTGTCGGAGTCGCAGTAGCGGCTGGGCAGCGTGTAGCGGAGCAGGGCGTCGGGGAGTTCGTCGGGGGGCGGCGGCGGGAGGATGGGAAGGCCGGCGTTGTCGGGGGCGGAGGCGACGGAAAGGATCGCGTCGTGCCGGATGCAGTTGGTGCCGGGCGCGAGTTTGAGGCGCCGGATGCGATTGCCGTGGTGGTCGGTGAAATCGCTGGAGGGGAGGTTGTCGCCCAGGGTGAGGGCTTCGAAAACGATGGCGCCGTTCCATGCGGCGCGCGGCTGCACGTTGAGCAGGACGGATGCGGTGCCTGTCACTTCATAAGCGAGGCTGCAGCCGACGCGAACGGTGAGATCGAGCGGCGGCGGGGCGTTCATGGATCGAGCGCGTCGCCCGCATGGATGCCGCCGCGGGCGGTGTCGTCGTCTCGCGCGTGGAGCAGATTCCCGAGCCGCCAGACCATCTCGCGATGTTGATGGATCGCGTCGCTGAAAATGTCGGGCGGATGGCGGACGGTGTCGCGGGCGGTGATGCTTTCGAAGCGGCGAATCAGCAATTCGTGCTGCTCGGTGAGGCGCACGAGCGGATCGGTGTGGGGCAGGCGGCTCGAGCGGCTGAGGCGGAAGATCGACGCGCGGGCGGCGCCGAGCGCGAGAAACCGGGCGGGCGCGGGAAGGGTTTGGTATCGGATTTCCAAGGACGAGGCGATGCCCACGACTCTCTCGGCGTGTTGGCGGAGAATGACGATGAGCTTTCGCGCCCGCAGTCCTTCAGCGCATTTTATGCCAGAATCGATCGCCAGGTGGAGTTGGCGCTCTTCCTGAAGGACGGTGCCGAAACCGCTCGTGAAACGAGGGCGGGGCGGCGAAGGGCGTTCGCGGGAGCGGGAGCCGAAGTCGGGGAAGGGGGAAGAGAAGAGCATGGGCGAAGCGACGGGTGTTTTTCGCCGGGGGAGCGTGGGCGGGGACGGCGGAGGAGCCGTTGCGCGACGGGCTACGTGGAGAGGCGGAGGACGATGCCGACGCAGAGCCAGCGGTCCCACCAGACGGCTGCGGCGGGTGGAAGGAGTTCCGAGTGGCCGCTGCGATAGGGGCACCACAGTGCGAAGGATTCCTCGTCCATTTGTTGGAGCACGGTGACGTAGCGATCGTAGGGGAGCGGCGGGCCGGATTGTTGCGGCGGCCGCTCGGTCGCGACGAGGATGCTGTGTCCGCGGCGATGCTCGTCGAGCACGTGGTGGTAGTCGCGCGAGAGGTCGAAGCCGTCGGCGAGGCCGAGTTCCCGGGCGAGGGCGAACAACTCGCTGGCGTCGGTGGTGCCGGGGCGATCTTTCCAGGCCGGGTAGCGTTCGAGATGCTGGTCGATGAAGGAGCGATCGGAGAGGCCGGGGAGACCCTGGTCTTCGCGCAGCCGCAAGAGGCAGCGACAGGCGTCGCCGTATTGATTGAGATCGAGCGTGGTCATGGTTGTTTGGCGTGCAGGAGCGCCCGCGAAAGCGCCGCGGGCGGGCGGCCTGCGAGGCGCAGTCGTGGCGCGAGGGAGTTGAAATGCCTGCGAGCAGGCGCCGACAGAGCGCTGTTAGCGCCTGCGTTCGTTGAACCCGCCGGGGCGGCGGTTGGGGCTGCTGAAGTTGCGGTTTCCGCCCATGTCCTCCTTCGGCTTGGCTTCGTTCACGGTGAGCTCGCGTCCGTCGACGCTTGTGCCGTTCATTTCGCTGGCGGCGGCTTTGCTTTCGGTGTCGTTGCTGAAGGTGACGAAGGCAAAGCCGCGGGGGCGGCCGGTTTCGCGATCGGTGGCGAGGTGGATGTCGGTGACGGTGCCGTAGCGGCCGAAGGTGTCGCGGAGGTCGGCTTCGGTGGTCTTGAACGAGAGGTTACCTACGTAGAGTTTCGAATTCATGTCGGGTGGTCGTAGGCTTCGTCTTGCTGACAGCGCGTTCCCGGAAATCGGGTTTCGAATCGTCAGCTGAACGCGAAGCTCATGTGAGGACCCACCGGTCACTGTCGTCCAACGTCATTACGAGGAGGGGGCAGGGTCGGTCAGATTGGCGCGAACGCAACCGGGCGGGGATGAAATCGGCCCGAATGTGGGAGCGGCGCCGGGCGGTTGGGGATATTTCGACGCGAGGGGGTGATGGCGGTCGACATTGCGGGGCGGCGGCGGATGCTGGGGCGGTTCCATGACAATCCACTGGGTCTTGTTCGTGCCGGGCGTGTTGCTGCTGCTGTTTCCGGCGGACCGGCTGCTGTCGAGGTTTGTGGAGTTGCGCAGTTTCGACTGCTTCAACTCGCTGAACAACAGTCCGCGGCATCGGCCGTGGTGGTGGGTGCCGGCGTTGTGGCTGGATCCGTTGCGGGCGTTTGCGGGAACGGTGTTGCTGCTGCGGGCGATGGAGCTCGAGACGGTTTTTTGGACGGTCTTGCCGAAGGCGGGGTATGGCGTGCTGCTGGCGACGATCGGCGTGGGGGTGTTGTGCCAGACGTTTACGCGCCGCGGAGGCGGCGGGGTGTTGCTGGCGCCGATCGGGTATGGGAGCGGCGTGGTGGCGGCGTTGACGCCGTGGACGCTGGCGTCGATCGGACTGCTGGCGGCGGTGTTGGGGATTTTCGCGTTTCGGCGCTTCCACGCGTTTTTCTCGTGCGGGGCGCTGGCGTTGCCCTTGCTCGGGGTGGCGTTGGGAGCGAAGGCGTTTTGGCTGGTGCCGGCGGCGTCGGTGCTGGTGTTGCCGTTGATGGTGTCGTGGGCGTGCGGCTGGCCGCTGGAATTGCCGGTGCGGGACGATTCGACGCCGCCGGCTTCGAAGCGACTGGCGGCGTGAGGACGGTTGGCGCCGGAGCGGCGGGAAACGCGTCAGGTGAGCGAGCAGCAGCAGGATTCCAGGCGCGAAGGTGAGGCGGCGGAGGCGGTGGGGAGACGACAGCCCCGCTGCGAAAGAGCGGCGAAGGTGCGCCGGAGGATTTCGTCGGGGCTGCCGTCGGCGTCGACGTGCAGGACGAGTTCCTGGCGTTGGTAATGTTGGGCGACCTGAGCGGCGGCGGCGGCATACGCGGCGAGGCGGGTTTTCACGGCGTCGGGGTAGTCGTCGGGCAATTGGGCGAGCGACCAGCTGCATTGGTCGCAGATTCCGTCGTAGCGCGGAGGGCGCAGGGACGTATGATACACGGCGTGGCAGCGAGGGCAGACGCGACGGCCGGACATGCGTTCGACGAGCCGGGCGACCGGTAGGTCGTAGCAGAGGACGGCGTCGAGCTGGACGTGTTCGAGGGCGAGCAAGCCGTCGAGGGCGCAGGCCTGGGTGAGCGTGCGCGGGAAGCCGTCGAGCAGAAATCCTCCCGGGCAGCGCAGGCACGTGCGGCGGTTGCGGATGAGGCTGAGCACGACGTCGTCGGGGACGAGTTGACCGTGGTTCACGCGATCGAGCGCCTCGGCCATCGCGGAGCCCGGATAAAGCGAATGATCGTAGCCGGAGCGAAAGAGAGCGCCGGTGGACAGCGGGCAGGCGCCGAGGGCGGCGGCGAGCAGTTCGGATTGCGTGCCTTTGCCGACGCCCGGGGGGCCGAGCAGGACGAGGCGCCAGGGACGCGGGGAGGAAGGAGGCTGAAGGCAGTGGGCTGAGTCTCCGTGCAGCCAGGTGGAGCGATCTTGGAGCGGGGGCATGGGAAAACGTCGGCCCGTGCGCGCGCGTTGCTGCGTGGATTTTGGCCAAAAGTGCGCGGAGATTGCGAATGGGACGCGATAGGTGAGTGAGCGCGGGGCGAGGTGACAAATTCTGCGCTTCCGTTGGCGGGTGGTTCCGCGCTTTGCTGAGGGGCTGATGGCCAAGGTGCGCATTCTTCCCGATCGGGTCGCGAATCAGATCGCCGCGGGCGAAGTGATCGAGCGGCCGGCGGCGGTGGTGAAGGAGTTGGTGGAGAATGCGCTGGATGCGGGTGCGACGCGGATCGAGGTGGAGTTTCGCCATGGCGGGCGGGCGTTGATGCGGGTGGAGGACAACGGCAGTGGGATGTCGCGCGACGACGCGTTGCTGGCGTTGGAGCGGCATGCGACGAGCAAGATCGTGGAGGCGGGCGATCTGGATCGGTTGGCGAGTTATGGCTTTCGCGGGGAGGCGTTGCCGTCGATCGCGAGCGTGTCGCGGTTCGAGTTGCAGACGCGGGAGGCGAATCGCGACGTGGGGACGGAGATACTGGTGAATGGCGGGAAGATGGTGCACGTGCGCGGGTGCGGGCGGCCGGTGGGGACGAGGATCGAGGTGACGCATCTATTCAACTCGGTGCCGGCGCGGCGGAAATTTTTGAAGACGGACCAGACGGAGGCGGCGCACATCGTGCAGTGCGTGCGCCTCTACGCGCTGGCGTGTCCGGGAACGGCGTTCACGTTGATCGAGGATGGGCGGGTGATCTTTCGCTCGCCGCAGTGCGCGACGCTGGCGGAGCGGGTGGCGGAGATTTTCGGGCGGCAGACGGCGGAATCGCTGGTGCCGATCGAGGCGGCGGAGACGGGGATGCGGTTGAGCGGATTGATCGGGAAGCCGGGTGTGGGGCGCGGGACGCGGCACGAGATGATCGTATTCGTAAATCAACGACCGGTGGACAGCCGGACGTTGAACTACGCGCTGATCGAGAGCTACCACGAGTCGATTCCGAAGGGGCGGTATCCGCTGGCGTTCGTGTTTTTCGACTGCGATCCGGCGGCGGTGGATGTGAACGTGCATCCGGCGAAGCGGGAGGTCCGGTTTCGGAGCGAGGCGGGCGTGCGAGGGTTCGTGATTCGCGCGGTGCTGGGGCGGTTGCGAGAGGTCGGGGATCCAGGCCCGGCGGGGCCGGGCGGAGATGGGAGATGGGAGATGGGAGATGGGGTTAAAAATGCGGCGCCGGTGGCGCCGATGGGAGCGGTGGTGCGGACAGAGGCGGCGATCCCGTTTCGAATGGTGAGCATGCCGGCGGAAGCGCCTCAGATTTCGAAGCCCGCATCGTCGACCGTCCCGAACTCCGATGTTCGAACTCCGATCTCCACGGCGCCGCCGTCGCCGGTCGCGCCGTCGTGGCGATTTGTGGGGCTGGCGCATGGGACTTATGCGCTGTTCGAGACGAGCGCGGGGCTGGTGCTGGTGGACCGGCGGGCTGCGCATGAACGGATTTGGTTCGAGCGTTTGCAGGAGCAGTTTCGCGCGGGCGAGGTGCCGAGCCAGCGGCTGCTGCTCCCGGTGCCGATCGAGCTCGATCCGATTTCGGCGGCGATGCTGCTGGACCGGCTGCTGTTTTTGAACGCGCACGGGTTCGAAGTGACGGAGTTCGGGCGGAATTTTTTTCGCATCGAAGGCGTGCCGGTGTGGATGGAGCCGGCGGATGCGGAAGGGTTTCTGCGGGATTTGCTGGGAGCGTTTCGCGAGGGACGCTGGCCGGATGCGAGCCCGGAGCTGGCCCGTGAGGAACTCGCGCGGCTGGCGGCGGCGAAGGCCGTGCGGCTGCCGGCGGCGAGCGGAGAGGCGGAGTTGCAGGCGGTGCTGGCGCAGCTGTTTGCAACGCGTTCGCCGCTGACGAGTCCGGGCGGGCGGCCGACGTTTATCGAGTTGAATCACGGCGAGCTGGCGCGGCGGTTTCAGCGGTAAAGCGAACGTGCGGCGGATCGATGGCCGGCGGGTGGGAGACGTGCCCTGCTGAAAAAGGGCGTGCGTTGGGTGGGGGCGTGGCACGAAACTTGGTTTTTCGCGTCCAACCCACATCTTCATTTCCCATGTCCACTCTCGCCTCGTCGCCGTCGGCCAAAAACAACAAGTCCCAAAAACTTTCTTCGTCATCGAATAATGGCGAGCTGACGGGCAAGGAAGGGTTGGCGGATCGGATCCGGCATCATTTGACGTCGACGCTGGCGCGCTTTCCGGGGGCGGCGACGCCGCGCGACTGGTGGGTGGCGACGGCGCTGGCGTGCCGCGACCGGATTCACGAGCGGATGATCGCGACGCAATCGGTGCACAACACGGAGAACGTGCGCCGGCTCTATTATTTTTCGCTCGAGTATCTGATGGGGCGGCTGTTCGAGAGCAATCTGCTCGCGACCGGGATGATGGACGAGGCGAGGACGGCGTTGAAGGATCTTGGCGTCGATTTCGACGCGGTGCGGGAGTCGGAGGTCGACATGGGCCTGGGCAACGGCGGTCTCGGGCGGCTGGCGGCGTGCTTTTTGGATTCGCTGTCCACGCTCGATTATCCGGCGCTTGGATACGGGATTTATTACGAGTTCGGCTTGTTCAAGCAGGAGTTCGTCAACGGTCACCAGATCGAGCACCCGGATGCGTGGGGACTTTTCGGCGATCCGTGGGAAGTGGTGCGCGCGGACTACACGCAGGAAGTGCGGCTGTATGGGCGGGTGGAAAACGTGTTCGACGATCGCGGCAACTCGCGTCCGCGCTGGGTGGGCACGAAGACGATTCTCGGGGTGCCGCACGACATCCCGATCGCGGGTTATGGCACGAAGACGGTTAATCTGCTGCGGTTGTGGGCGTCGAAGTCGTCGAAGGACTTTGACCTGGCGGCGTTCAACTCGGGCGGCTACGTCGAGGCGGTGCGGGAGAAGGCGGTCGGCGAGACGATCTCGAAGGTGCTTTATCCGAACGACAAGACGGAGAACGGCAAGGAGCTGCGGCTGGTGCAGCAGTATTTCTTCGTGGCGTGTTCGCTGCGCGACATCCTGCGGCGGCATTTCCGGAATCCGCTGAACACGTGGTCGAATTTTTCGGAGAAGGTGGCGGTGCAGTTGAACGACACGCATCCGGCGATCGCGGTGGCGGAATTGATGCGAATCCTGCTCGACGAGCATCAGATGTCGTGGGATGCGGCGTGGGAGGTGGTGGGGCGGGTGTTTGGCTACACGAATCACACGCTGCTGCCGGAGGCGCTCGAGAAGTGGAGCGTGGCGTTGTTCGAGCGCGTGCTGCCGCGGCATCTTCAGATCATCTATGACATCAATGCGCGGCTGTTGAAAGCGGTGGACCTCATGTGGCCGGGGCAGGTGGACAAGATGCGCGTGTGCTCGCTGGTCGAGGAGGGGAATCCGCGGATGATCCGCATGGCGAACCTGGCGGTGGCGGGCTCGCACGCGGTGAACGGCGTGGCGGCGCTGCACACGGAGTTGTTGAAGAAGCATCTGTTTCCCGAGTTCGACGCGCTGTTTCCGGGGAAATTCCAGAACAAGACGAATGGCATCACGCCGCGGCGCTGGCTCGCGCAGTGCAATCCGGCGCTGTCGGATTTGATCAGCGCGAAGCTGGGCAGCGAGGCGTGGGTGCGGGATCTCGATCTGCTGCGGGGGCTGGAAAAATCCGCGGGCGACGCGGTGTTTCAGGAGCAGTTCATGGCGATCAAGCGTGCGAACAAGGTGAACCTCGCGACGGTGATCAAGACCGAGTGCGGCATCGATGTGTCGCCGGACGCGCTGTTCGACGTGCAGATCAAGCGGCTGCACGAATACAAGCGGCAGCATTTGAATTTGCTGCACATTCTCGCGCTGTATCGACGGCTGCTGCAGAACCCCTCGCTGGACATCGTGCCGCGGGTGTTCGTGTTCGCGGCGAAGGCGGCGCCGGGCTACGACCTGGCGAAGAACATCATTCGCGCGATCAATCTGATCGGGGCGAAGATCAACAACGACCCGCGCGTGGCGGATCGGTTGAAGGTGGCGTTTCTGCCGAACTATCGCGTGTCGCTGGCGGAGAAGATCATCCCGGCGGCGGATTTGTCGGAGCAGATTTCGACGGCGGGCAAGGAGGCGTCGGGCACGGGCAACATGAAGCTGGCGCTCAACGGCTCGCTGACCATCGGCACGCTCGACGGCGCGAACGTGGAGATCAAGGAAGAGGTGGGCGACGAGAACATCTTCATCTTCGGCATGACGGTCGCGCAGGTGGAGGCGCTGCATGCGTCGGGCTACAAGCCGTGGGATTATTATCAGGAGGACGAGGAGCTGCGCGCGCTGGTCGACTGGATCGGCAGCGACTACTTCACGCCGGGCGAGCATGGGGCGTTTGGCGCGCTGCATCACAGCCTGTTGAACGGCGGCGATCCGTTCATGGTGCTGGCGGATTTTCGCGCTTACAGCGACGCGCAGGCGAAGGTGGATGCGGCGTATCGCGACAAGGCGGGTTGGGCGAAAAAGGCGATTTTGAACACGGCGCGCGTCGGAAAGTTTTCGAGCGACCGGACGATTCGCGAATATGCGGAGCAGATCTGGCGGTTGCCGGCGGCGCAGGTGAAGTGAACCGTGCGCGGGGCGCGCGGAAGCTCCAAGGACCAAGCTTCAGGGAAGCCCAAGCATCAAGCTGCCAGACCCGATCTGCGAATGCGGGGTTGGCAGCGGGGGCGGGAGTGCGTTAGCAACCGCGGCGAAATTGCCGACTCTATTCTGCATGCTTTCGCGGTGCCGCAGGTGGCTGATGGCGTTTTTGTGCGCGGGGTGCGCGCTGCTGCCCCAGCGCGGCGGCGCCGTGTTTGCGCTGCCGCCGATCGAAGGGGAACTGGCGGGGGAGTTTACGGCGTTGAAACTGCCGGGCGCGCCGAAGCTGCAGTGGCGGGTGACGGTGGAGCGCGACGAAGAGGGGCGGCAGCGAGGGCTGGTGGAGATCGACGGCGCGGGGACGAAAGTGCGGATCGAAGCGCGCGCGGATGGGAATGGGGACGGAACGTGGTCGATCGTCGAGGGGGCGTTGGATTTGGCGAAATGGTTTCCCGTGGCGGCGCCGGAAATCGGCGCGGCGGCGGAAGGCGTGACGGCGAAAGGCGAGGTGGAATTGAGCGGCGGCGGCGAACTGCACGCGGGAGAGCCGAGCGGGGCGTTGAAGCTGTCGCTCGCGGACGCGACGGTGCGGCACGAGGCGGACGGGTGGACGTTGGAAGGCGTCGGATTGAGCGGGGAGTTTAGGATTTCGGCGGGCGATGCGGCGGCGGTGGCGGGACCGTTCGAGGCCAGTATCCGGACAATTGTGACGCCGCGTTTCGGCGCGCGGAGTTTTCTGGCGCGAGGGCGTTTGAATGCGGAGCAAACGATCACGCTGGCGGAGGCGCGGGTGGAGATCGCGGGCGGCGAGGTGATGATCGATCCGGCGACGATTCCGCTGTCGCCGCCGGCGCTCGATTTGAATCTGCGCGTGCAGAATGTCGGTTTGCAGGACATCGCGGCGCTGGTGCCGGCGAGTCTGGCGGAGGCGCGGGGGCGGATCGACGGGGCGGTGCGGATCGCGTGGAGCGAGGCGGGCGGATTTCAGCTGGGCGTGGGGGAGTTGAGATTGGGTGAACACGAGCCGGCGGCGGTGCGGCTGGCGGCGACGCCGGGGTTTTTGACGGATCGGGTGCCGCAGTTTTTCGAAATCATTCCCCCCTGGGCGGGGCCGCTCGCGAAGTGGGTGCGGCCGAAGAATCCGGCGTATGCGGACATGGAGGAAATCGAGATGGGGCGGACGGAGCTGCGGGTGGAGTCGTTGCGCGTGAGCCTGACGCCGGAGGGCGACGACCGGGGGCGGACGGCGTCGGTGAGCCTGACGGCATATCCGATGCAGGCGAGCAGCGTGGTGGAGAAGGTGACGTTCGAGATCAACGTGTCGGGGCCGCTGCGGCACGTGTTGAAACTCGGGATGGAGCAGCCGTTTTCGTTGGAGGTGCGGTGAGGAAACTTCTGTTGCCAGCTGTCGTCTTTGGAGAAACATTCCCTCGAAACTCCCATGCGCTTGCGTCTTCTCGTCCCTTTGGTCGCGGTCCTGCTCGGCGGTTGCATTCATGTGAAGCTCGATCCGGTGCAGGTGCATGCGACGGTCGACGTGAACGTGCGGGTGGACCGGGCGCTCGACGATTTTTTCGGCGATCTGGACCAGAAGTCGGCGACGATCGGAACCTCCAGCAACTAAACTCATGAAAACTTCCTTCGTGCGGATATGCGGGCTGATGTTGGCCCTGGCGTTGGGTGTCGGTGTCGTGGCGGTGCGCGCGGCCGAGGATCTGGGCGCGGTGAAGGCGCGGATGAACCAGCGGCTGTCGCAAGTCGACCAGTTGAAGGCGAGCGGTGCGATCGGGGAGAACAACCGCGGATTTCTCGAAGTGCGTGATGGCGGCGGGGACGCGGCGAGCGTGGTGAGCGCGGAGAATGGCGATCGCGAAGCGGTGTATGGGGCGATCGCGAAGCAGACGGGTTCGACGGCGGAGCAAGTCGGCAAGGCGCGGGCGCGGCAGATTGCGGCGAACAGCGCGGCGGGCGTGTGGCTGCAGCGCGACGACGGGAATTGGTATAAGAAGTAGCCGAGCGTGCGCGAGCCGTTCGCTGGGGCTCGCAGCTACGGACCGGCGGTTTTGATCAGATCAGGAGGCCCGCGATGCAGGCGGTGAGGAAGCAGGCGAGGTTGGCGCCGAGGAGGGCTTTGACGCCGAGCTTGGCGAGGGTGGGGCGCTGCGCCGGGGCGAGGGCGCCGATGCCGCCAACCTGGATGCCGATCGAAACGAGGTTGGCGAAACCGCAGAGCGCGTAGGTGAGAATGACGGTCGAGCGCTCGTGCACGAAGAGGCCGGCGGATTTGAGTTCGCCGAGCTGCATGTAGGAAATGAATTCGTTGAGCACGGTGCGCGTGCCGAGGAGTTGTCCGGAGAGCAGGAGGTGGCCGGAGTCGATGCCGATGAGCCAGGCGATCGGCGAGAAGAGCATGCCGAGGAGGAACTCGAGCGAGAAGGTTTGGTAGGTGCCGTCGGTGGCGGAGGCGACCCAGGCGTTGAGGCCCGTGGGGGCGCCGATCCAGGTGGCGAGGAGGTAGTTCACGAGTGCGACGAGCGCGGTGAAGACGATGAGCATGCCGCCGATGTTGACGGCAAGACGAAGGCCGTCGGTCGTGCCGAGGCAGATCGCGTCGAGGAGATTGGCGCCGACTTTATCGCGGGAGATCGCGAGATCGCGCTCCACATTCTCGGTCTGCGGCACCAGGATTTTGGATACCATGAGCGCGGCGGGCGCGGAGATGACGGAAGCGGTGATGAGGTGGGTGGCGAAAACGGTTTGTTGCACCGGATCGGTGCCGCCGAGAAAGGTGATGTAGGCGATCATGACGCCGCCGGCGATGGTGGCCATGCCGCCGACCATGACGGCGAGAACTTCGGAGCGGGTCATGCGTTCGAGGTAGGGCTTGATGAGCAACGGGGCCTCGGTCTGGCCGACGAAGATGTTGCCTGCGGCGGAGAGGCTCTCGGCGCCGGAGAGCTTCATGGTTTTCGACATGATCCAGGCGAACGCGTAGACGATCTTCTGGAGAACGCCGAGGTAGTAGAGGATCGAGGTGAGCGCGGAAAAAAAGATGACGGACGGCAGGATCATGAGGCCGAAGACGACGCCGTGTTTCGATGGATCGACGAGCGAGCCGAAGACGAAACGCGTGCCCTCGTTGGTGAAATCGAGGAGCTTCACGAAGCCGCCGCCGATCGATTCGATGACGAAGCGGACGGGCGGAGCGTAGAGGACGAGGGCAGCGAAGAGGAGTTGAAGGCCGAGGCCGGCGGCGACGAGGCGCGCGTTGATCGCGCGGCGGTTTTCGCTGAAGGCCACGGCGAGGCCGACGAAGACAGCGATCCCGAGCAAACCGCGTCCGACGTGAAGCAGGAGATCCATGAGAAACGAGAGCTAGATCGATGCCGAGCTTGGGAGGCCGGAGGCGAACGGCGAGAAGCAAAGCGGCGAGGTGGACGAACGAGGGCGCGCCGTTGAAAATCTGAAACCGTAAACGGGGAGAGTGAGGAGCGGCATTTGTAACGTAATGTATTACAAGATGGATTGAAGACGACGATAGCAACGGGGGCGCGGAAGATGACATTTGTAACGTAATACGTTACAAGCTGGATCGGGGGTTTTGGGGACGGAGAGGGGGTGTTAGGGAGAAGGATGGGGAGGAGTGGGCAAGAGGTGGGGAGTTTCGTCGCTTGCGGCGGGGGAGGGGGGGCGAGACGGTGGAGGGATGACGGTGGAAGAACGTTTGGAGAAACATCTTTCGAGGACGCCGGATGTGGCGCGGGCAAACTGGGTCGCGGCGAACGCGACGGTTGTGGGCGACGTGACGCTTGGGGAGAAATCGAGCGTGTTTTACGGGGCGGTGTTGCGCGGGGATATCGCGCGGATCGTGGTGGGTGAGGGGACGAATATTCAGGACAACGTGATCGTGCATCTCGCGGACGAGCTGGATGCGATCATCGGCGCGTGGTGCACGATCGGGCACGCGGCGATCATCCATGCGTGCACAATCGAGGACGAGTGCCTGATCGGGATGGGTGCGGCGGTGCTCGACGGAGCGCGGATCGGGGCGCGCTGCATCGTGGGGGCGGGTGCGGTGGTGACGCCGCGGACCGTGGTGCCGCCGGGGTCAATGGTGCTGGGCGCGCCGGCGAAGATCACGCGGGCGTTGAGCGAGGCGGAGCAAAAGGCGCTGCGCGGTTGGGCCGAGAAATATGTGGCGGTGTCGGCGGCGCATCGCGCGCGAGAGGTGTCGCGCGGCGGGGTGAATTGCGGGGCCAACGCGGGTTCATAACCACGGTCGGGGCGCCCGAGCAAGTGAGGGCGGCGGCCACTTGCTCACGCTCATGGCTACGTGGGTTTGGCGCTACGCTGTTGATTGCGTCCGTATCGGAGCGGCGCGCGAGCCCTGACGGTTGTTCGGGCATCGAAATCGCTTGTTCGCGGGCTCCTGCTGCCTTTGGCGCGCAGACGGGTCGGGAAGTCGTGCGCGGGGATTGGCAAGAAGTGCGCAGCGGGCGGGGCGGGGCGGGCGTATGATCGCGGCGAACCCAATCCTGCGATGAAAAAGAATGTTGGATCCTACGATGGCGCGGCGCGGTTTGTGATCGGATGTGCGATCATGTTTGCGGGCAATCATGCTCACAGCTGGTGGGGTCTGCTGGGGCTGAT
Organism: Verrucomicrobiota bacterium; assembly: GCA_023430565.1. GTDB lineage: Bacteria > Verrucomicrobiota > Verrucomicrobiia > Opitutales > Opitutaceae > Opitutus. Next base: position 11,909 of record JAEZAD010000267.1, on the reverse strand, counting down.
CCCGATCGTGAGCACGTTCAGCGAGCGTTGCCTGGTTTGGGCGGCGTTCGGGATCGATACGACGGGGTGCGACCAGCACGAGGCGAAGTAGACGCCAAATCCGGCTCGGCCGGGACGCCTTGCCCTACCGCCCGGCGGCAAGCTGGAGTTCGGCGGTGAGGGCGGCGCGCTCGGTGGCGTCGGGGCAAAGTTCGATGGCTTTGCGGAAATGACGAAGGGCGGCCGCGGTCTGGCCGCGCGCGACGAGGACGCGGGCGAAGCCTTCGTGGACTTCGAAATTTTCAGGATCGAGGAGCCAGGCTTCGTTGTAGCGGCGCGTGGCGTCGTCGAGATTTCCGGAGGCGAGCAGGCGATCGCCCTGGCCGGTCCAGGAGAGGCTGGCGAGTTTGCGGTCGCCGCCGAACCCGGCGGCGGCGGTTTCGATGAAGCGGGTGTCGGCCTGGCGGAGGAGCGTGGGGCGCGGGATTTCCGGAGCGCCATACATCGGACGGGCGTCGACGGGAATCGGCGGCGGGGGCGAGGAGCAGGCCGCCAGGAAGAGGAGGGGAATCGCCTGCAAGCAGGCTCCTACGGAAAAACGGTGCACGGCGGGGATCGCACGGGAGTCGTCAGCGGCCGGATTTGAGGCCGCTGGCGAGGAGGGTTTCGAAGAAGGGTTCAGACGTCTCGCGGGCGACGGCGGTGACTTCGACTTTCGTGAAACCGGCTTTTTTCAGGAAGCCGTGGAGGGCGCTTTCCTTGAAGCCGAGCCAGACGTCGGCGTAGAGTTCGCGGGCTTTTTCGAACTGGTGTTCGTTGAGGTCGAGGATGAGGAGCTGGCCGCCGGGGCGGAGGATGCGGTGGGCTTCGTTGACGGCGGCCTGCGGGTGCTGCGCGTGGTGGAGGGCCTGCGAAAGGATGGCGAGGTCGACGGATTTGTCGGCGAGCGGGACCTGTTCGATATCGCCGAGTTTGTAGGCGAGGTTGGCGAGGCCGTTTTTGCGGGCGAGTTCGGTGCCGACCTCGACCATGCGCGGGGAGTTGTCGATGCACCAGACCTGGCGGGCGCGATGGGCGAGCAGCTGTGAGACGAGGCCTTCGCCGGCGCCGAGGTCGGCGATGTCAATGGCGGGGGTGAGGCGAAGGGCGAGGTGGCCGATAGCTTCCCAGGAGCGGCCGGGGCAGTAGTTTTTGCCGAGGCGGCCGGCGATGAGATTGAAATACTGTTCCTGCGTGCGGCGGCGTTTCTGCAGGATGCGATCGAGGTTGGCGCGGTCTTCGGCGACGACGGGAAGGTCGGCGATGGAGTCGGTCGCGGCTTTGAGGAGCGCGAGGGATTTCGGGGCGAGACTCGGGCGAAGGGAGTAGAAGGCTTTTTTTCCGTCGCGGCGATCGGAGACGAGGTTGGCCTGGCGGAGGAGCGCGAGTTGCGAGGAGATGCGCGACTGGCCCATGCCGAGGATTTCCTGGAGCTCGGCGACGGCGAGTTCTTCGCGTGTGAGGAGAGAAAGGAGGCGAAGTCGGGTGGGATCGGAGAGGATTTTGAGGATTTCCCAGGAGGCGTTCACGCGGAGCGGACGGTGAGGAGGCGGGAAGGCGTTGGCAATTGCCGAGCGTGGCGATGCGGTGAGCGAAAGGCGTCGGGTGCGGCCTGACGCCGCATGCGGGAAGACCTGATAATGCGACGGTTGACCCGCGGGAAGGCGGCTGCAAGTCTCGCGGCGTTCCGCAGGTTCAATCTCGTTCAACCCAACACAACCCATGGATACGCCTCCTCCAGAACCAACTCCTCCTCCCACGCCGGCGCCAACGACGCCCATCGTCGTCAACGAAGACAAGACGGTCGCGATCGTCAGCTATCTCACGCTCATCGGTTTCATCGTAGCGGTGGTGCTGCACGGGCAGAAGAAGACGCGGCTGGGTGCGTATCACCTGCGGCAGTCGCTGGGGATCATGCTGACCTTCATTGCGGGCGGGGTGATCGCGATCATTCCGATTCTTGGCTGGCTCGTGTGGATTGTTGTGATGATCGGCGGCTTTGTGCTCTGGGTCATCGGTCTGATCAATGCGGCTGGCGGCAAGATGCAGCCCGTGCCGGTATTGGGTAAATATTACGAACAGTGGTTCGGCACGGCTTTCGACTGAGGCTGACGAAGCACTGAGATTTCAAGGCGTGCTGCGGCGCGCCTTTTTTTGCGTCCACGCGGCGGGCATGGGAGATGCACTCGAAGTGCGCCGGGAACTTCGGGACAAAAAAAGGGCGGGCTCGCGAGGAGCCCGCCGGGAAGGCGTAAGGAGGAATGGACCGTCGTCTAGACGGTCACGGCGTCGGCGTAGCGGGCGATGCTGACGACCTCGTAGTCCTCTTCCGAATTGCCCGTTTTCACACGGACGACGTCGCCGGTTTTCTTGCCGAGGAGGGCAGCGCCGAAGGGCGTCTTGTAGGAGATCACGTGATTGTCGGGATCGCTGTCCCATGCGCCGAGGACGGTGTAGCGGGTGACGTTGCCGTTGGCGGTGTTCTTGACCTCGACGATGGTGCCGATGCTGATTTGTTCGACGGTGGCTTCCTTGAAGTCGGTGATACGGGCGCGGCCGAGGTCGCGTTCGAGCTGCGTCTTTTGGGCCATGAGGACCTGCTGGTCCTGTTTGGCCATCTTGTATTCGGAGTTTTCCTTGAGGTCGCCGTGCTCGCGAGCGGCGGCGATGGCCTTGGAGTTTTCCGGAATCTTTTTCGAGACGATGGTCTCGTATTCCTCGCGCTTGCGCTCGAAGGACGGCTTCGAGACGAGGAGTTGTTCTTCCTTGGACTCGGCGTCGGCGGCGACGAGCGACTGGATTTTCGGGAAGATTTTGATGAAGCGGGCGAGGAGGGACTTTTTGGTGAGCTCCTCGAAGCCCTGGTTCAGCATCAACGTGTTCGCGAGGTCGCGGGCGGTCTCGGGATCGGCGGTCGAAAGAAGATCGGCGATGAGATCGGTGTCTTCGCTGAGGATGTCGGCGAGCGGGATACGGCGCGCGCTGGAGGCCTGGAGCGCCTCATAATCGATGGCGAAGAAGATGGCGCCGAGGAGGCGCGGGGTGATGAGGTCGTTGAGGAGCTTGGCGAACTTCTTCGAATGGCGGTTTTTGACGATCCAGAGAAGGACGGGCGCGCGGAGGTTTTGCTCGGTCTGCCAGCGCTTGAGGGCGGCGGCGAGTTCGTCGGCGTGGCCCTGTTCGACGAGGAAGTTGATGCACTCGGTGGTGAACTTGCCCTGCGAGGTCTTGAGGAGCTGGAAGAGCAGGTCGCGCGCTTCGATCGGGTGCGTCTCGTTGACGAGTTCGAGGAAGCGGGACTGGAAGTGAACGGGGATCTTTTCCGCGATGGCGGGGAGATCGCGGGTGTTGGCGATGACGGCCGCCTGCTGGGGCTCGTAGGTGGACGGGTCGACGCCGAGGCGGCGGGCGAGCTCGTCGCGGACGAAGGCGCCGTAGAGACGTTCGGAGGCGTCGAGCTGGTTGCTGCTCTTCACGGCCTCGGCGAGACCGCTGAGGATGGCGGAGAGGTCGGTCTTGATCTCCTTCTTGTCGACGGCGGTCAGCAGCTCTTCGGCGAGGGTGATGCGGCGACGGGCGGAGCGGGTGGCGTTGAATTGCTCGAGGATTTCGTCTTCGGCGGAGACGGGCGTCTCGCGCAGGATGTAGCACTCGGTCTTTTTCTCGGGGACTTGGACGCGGGGGTCCTTGGCGAGAAGCTTCTTGGTGGCAGCCCACCATTTCTTGAATTTTTCCTCCCCAATAACCTGGGCGAGCGTGATTTCGAGGTCGATGGCGGTGGTGGCGCGGTTGGGGTAAGACTCGAGGGCTTCGATGACGAGTTGCGCGGGGTTATCGGCGATGAGCTCGGCGATCTTGGCGGAATCGGTTTCCTTGCGGACGAGGAGGTGGTTGGCCGGGAGGACCTCCATGGTGTTCACGCAGAAGGCGGGGTCCATGGGGTGACCCTTCTTGTCCTTGAAGTCGATGATCAGGCGCTGCGTGGCGTCGTCATAGCTCTGGATCTGGCCGAAGCCCCAGCTACGGTGAACGACATACGCACCGGGCTCCATCGCTTCGAGTTTGGCTTTGGCCGTCTTGAGCGGGGGGTTTTTGGCGATGAGCGCGGAAACAGCTTCGGAATTCATAATTGCGAAAGTGATGGCCTGAACGGGTAAGTTGAGCGGGGAATGAATGGCGTTGTCAAACAGTGTGTCGGGAGCGGCGGGGTGGCGACGAGACCCGGCAGAATGAACCAGATCATGCGCGCAGGGCGGTTGTTTTTGCTGGCGCGCGGGACGAGAGTGCGGCGGGCTCGCTCACAATTATGGCCGAAACTTCTGCCGGTGGTTCCGAAAACAACATGACGCGCGCGGAGGCGTGGGGCGCGGCGGTGCGGCTGGTCGCGCGCTGGCTGGAGCGACGGGAGCGGGTGGACGAGTTGATGGACAGCCTGGGGAGGACGCTGACGGGGGCGGAGCGGGCGCGGTGCCAGCATCTGGTGTTTGGCGTGGTGCGGCATTTTGGGCGGATCGAGGCGGCGCTGGGGCGGTTGATTGCGCATCCGCCGCGTTTCGCGACGCGCGCGGTATTGTTTGTGGCGGGGTTCGAACTGATCGAGGCGCAGGCGGACAAGGATGAAGGGCGGGTGGCGAAGATCGTGCATCATGCGGTGGAGCGGACGAAGACGCTGACGAGTCCGGCGGAGGCGCGGCTGGTGAATGCGGTCGTGCGCAAGCTGGCGGGGGCGCTGGCGACGCCGCCACCGCCGAAGCTGGCGCCGGCTGAGGTGTTGGCGGAGTATTTTTCGCATCCGGAATGGCTGGTGCGCAGCTGGCTGGCGCAGTTTGGGGCGGAAGCGACGCGGAATCTGCTCGAATGGAATCAGCAGCCCGCGCCGGTGTATGCGCGGTGGCGAGGCGAAGCGACGGACGTGCCGGCGTGGTTCAAGCCGACGAGTTGGGAAGGGTTTTATGAGATCCCGGCGGGGCGGTGGGGCGAGGTGGAGCCGTTGCTGAAGAGCGGGAAAATCTATCTGCAGGATCCGGCGACACGGATTGCGGTGGAGCTGTTGGCGCCGCAGGAGACGGAAGTGGTGCTGGATGGGTGCGCGGCGCCGGGCGGCAAGAGTCTCCTGATTGCGGATACGATGAGGCGCGGGAAGGTGATCGCGATGGACCTGCCCGGCGCGCGGATCGAACGCCTGGCGGAGAATCTTTCGCGGGTGCCGGCGACGGTGGGCGTGGCGCTGGTGCAGGCGGATTTACGGGAGAATCCGACGGCGATGTTGAAGGAGCATGAGTTGCCGCGGGGGTTTGCGGCGGTGCTGCTCGATGTGCCGTGTTCGAACACGGGCGTGATGCGTCACCGGGTGGACGTGAAGTGGCGGCTGCAGGAAGGGGATTTCAAGAAACACCCGCGGCAGCAAAAGGCGTTATTGGCGGCGGCGGCGCGGCTGGTGTCGAGGGGTGGGCGGCTGGTGTATTCGACGTGCAGCTTCGACGAAGAGGAGAACGAGAAGGTGGTGCAGGAATTTCTCGCGGACCGGAACGGGCAATGGACGCTCGAGAAAAGCGTGGTGGCGCGGCCGTGGGAAGCGGGGCACGATGGGGCGGGGGCATTCCTGCTGCGGCGGGTGTGATAGGATTCCTATCGTTCTCTTTCTCGTTCTCGTTCGGGCCGAGAGAACGAGCACGATTACGAGAACGAGAACGAACCCGGCGCGGGCAGGCGCGGTAATAGCGGCACCCAATCAGGGCACGAGGTCCAGGACGGGGATGCGTTTTTCGGTTTCCTCGGTGCCGTTGAGGAAGGTGAAGGCGATGTCCTCGGCGGTGGCGACGAGTTTCTGGTAGCGGGTGATGTCCCAGTCGGCGACGGGCTGCCCGTCGATGCGCGTGACGAGGTCGCCGGGCTGGACGCCGGCGGCGGCGGCCGGGGAATCGGGGACGACGCTGGTGACGCGCCAGTAGACGGGCGTTTTGTTGAAGCTCACGCCGGCGTTGCGCAGCGGGGTGGCGGGGACGGGTTCGGAGCTGTCGCGGAAAAAGGTGACCTGGTTGTGCTCCTGATCGAAGGTGACGGTGAAGTGCTCGAGGATGCCGCCGCCGACGGAGGTGAGCTCGTCGGTGGTATCCACGACGGGCTGACGGATCACGTGGTCGCCGAGGTGAAGATCCTCGGCGAGTCGTCCGATGCGTTGTTCGCGATCGCCGCTGAGGGTGGCGATGGTGGCGCCGGGGCGGGGTGGAACGATGAAGTCGGGCTGGAGGCCGACGGGGTTGAGGCTAAGGGCGGCGTCGCTGCCGGAGTCGATGAGTGCGACGAGGGTTTGGTGGCCGAGGCGGAGCGGGATGATGGGGATTTTGCGTTCGTTGTTGAACGCGATGGACGTGCCGCCGGTGGGCGGCGGGGCGGAGAGCGGCTGGAGGACGATGCGGGAATTCGGGTAGTCGAGCGTGAGGACGGTTTCGCGAAAGAGGGGGAAGCCGAGGATGCCGTCGATCTGGATCCCGAGGTGGGCGGAGATGGCGGTGCAATCGTAGATGAGCGCCTGGACGTTTTCGAAGACGGCGTCGCCGATTTCGATTTTGCGAAGGGTGGTGGCGGAAAGAAGGGCGGTCTCGCCTTCGGCGGAGCGGACGCGCACGAGCGGGGTGGACGGCGGTGGGGCGTTGCGGGCGGCGTAGCGGGCGGCGAGGGCAGGTGAGACGAGGGTGACGGAGGCGCCGGTATCGATGAGGAAGTGATAGGGGCCGCGTTTGTCCCATTTCGCTTCGACGACGAGGTAGTTGGAAAGAGGTTTGGCCGGGATCGTGACGACATCGCCGTCGAGCGTCGTGCGGCCGGGGCGGGGGAGTTCGCGGCGGAAGAGCTGGCAGCCGGTGAGGGCGAGGAGGAGGGCGAAAGAAAGGAGAAGACGCGCGAAAGATCGCCGGCGGCGGCGGTCATGAACCGCGGCGACGGGCGAAAAGCCTGGGCGGGAGATGCTCATTTTTCGGGCTGAGGGAGCGAGCGGCTGAGCCAGAGGGCGCCGAGGGCGAAAGCGGCGCCGAGGACAAAGACGCTGGCGGAGCCGAACACCCAAAAGACGGTGCCGGCAAGCACGGGAGTGATGGCACGCGACAGGGAGCCAAGCGAGCGGAAGATACCGAGGGCGTGGCCCTGTTGATCCTGGGCGCTGTAAAGGGAGATGAGGCCGGTGGTCGACGGATTGACGAGGCCGGAGCCGAGCGCGAGGGCGCCGAGTCCGAGATAGAGCAGCCACGGTTGCGGGGCGTAGCCGATGCAGAGCAGGCCGACGATGGACGCGGCGAGTCCGGCCATGAGGATGGCGGTTTCGGTGTGTCGTTTGAGCAGGACGCGCACGATGTAGCCCTGGGTGACGATGGCGCAAACGCCGAGGAAGCCGAGCAGGTAACCGTTTTCGCGCGCGGTGTAGCCGAAGCGTTCGGCGGCGAGGAAGGTGAGCGCGGTTTCCATGGCGACGAACGCGACGGAGTAGATGAACGCGACGAGATTGGCGCGGCGGAGGGCGGGGTCTTCGAGGCCGAAGATGGCGCGAAGGGGATTGCGGAGACGGAGCGTGGGCGCGCCGGGCGACGGAGCGGCGGGCGAACGGGTTTCGCGGAAGCGGCGGTGAATCCAGACGAGGTTGACGAGGCAGAGGAAGAACGCGATGGCGGCGGGAAAGGTGAAGGGGTTGATGCCGAAGCGCGCGAGGGAAGGGTGGGACTCGAGGAGGTTAACCTGAGAGGCAAACGCGCCGAGCATGGGACCGGTGACGAGACCGAGGCCGAAGGCGGCGCCGACGAGGCCCATGGCTTTGGAACGTTCGGCGCGGGTGGTGACATCCGCGACGGCGGCGGTGGCGACGGAGAGATTGCCGCTGAAAGCGCCGCTGACGATGCGCGAAAGAACGAAGAGCCAGAACGAGCCGCTGAGCATCCAGATCAGATATCCGAACGCGGTGCCGGCGACGGTGAGGAGGAGCACGCCGCGGCGGCCGCGGCGATCGCTGACGGCGCCCCAGAATGGCGCGAAGATGAATTGAAGGATCGAAAAGAAGGAGCTGATGACGCCGCCGAAAAGGACCGCGGCAAAATGGTGATCCTTGCCGAGCCAGGCCGCGATCGTGTCGGTATGGCCGACGAGCCAGCCGAGGGTGCCGGTGTGGCCCTCGGTGGAAAGGTAGTGGGACAGCAGGTCGGGTCCGAGCGGGAAGATGATCGAGAACCCGATCAGATCGATGTAGAGCGTGAGGAAAATGACGCCGAGCGAAAGAGGACGAGTCGGTGCGGGCGTGGCAGCGGGAGCAGGCACAGTAAAGACGGGAACGAAAACGGTTCCGCGCGGAAGGCCAAGGAGCAAAGCGGAGAAATGCGTGCGGCGAGGGCGGTGGGGAGGAGAACTGCCGCGCGGAGCGGAGCGGGGATTCGAGGGGCGAGATCCGGGAAGCGGATGTCCGAATGGATTCTTCGCTTCGCTCAGAATGACAGGGGCGGGGAGCGAAGCTTTTGGAGAGTTGCGGAAATGAAAACGGCCGGCGCAGGGGCCGGCCGTGATTTTGCTGCGAGGAGGGATTGCGTCAGAAGGAGTATTCGATGCGCACGCGGGCGTTGATTTCGTCGCCGGGGATGACGACCCAACGGTTGATGCTGGCGGCGAGGTAGTCCTCGTTGAGGAGGTTATCGATGTTGAGGTGTGCCTTCCAGTTGTCGTTGAAGCGGTAGGAGGCGTTGACGTTCACGAGCGTGCGCTCCGGGAGGTAAAAGCTCGGCTGCACGGGGATGATGTTGTCGGCGGTGCTGGCGGCGGTGACACCGCTGGCGGCGTCGCCGGGGCGCTCGCTCAGGTAGGTGATGCCGAGGCCGAGGGTGAGGCCGGCGAGCGGCGATTCCTGGGGAAACGCGTAGTTGGCGAGAAGCGCGCCGGATTTTTCGCCGGTGCCGCGAAACGGGATGCCGTTGGGATCGCGGTTGGTGAAGGTGGTGACATTGCCGATGAGCGAGAATTCGTCGGTGATGCGGGCGCGGAATTCGAATTCGTAGCCCTTGGCGATGCGGTCGGAAACGAGCGGCGGCAGGGGCGGATTGGGCGGGTTGGGGATGTAGTTGCCGGGATTCGGAACGGAGTAGTTGTTCTGGATGATGTCGAAGTGCGCGCCGGTGACGGTGAGGCGGTCTCCGAAGAGCTGCACGCGGACGCCGAATTCGTCCTGCTGGCCGTTTTGAAGCGGCGCGGCGTTGTTGCGACCGATGTTGTAGGCGGAGTTGGGCGACGAGTTTTCGGAGTAGCTATAATAGAGGGCGACGTTCGGGACGGGTTTGACGAGGATGCCGTAGGACTTGAGCTCGGTGTTGATGTTGGCGCGGTATTTCTGGATCGGGTTGGGCAGGAGGTCGTCGGTGGCCTGGTCGTAGTTGTTGTAGGAATAGCCGCCGTTGAGGATGAGGCGGTCCTGCAGGAGCGAGAGGGTTTCGCTGACGTAGAACTGGAGGGCGTAGTTGTTATGGTCCTGCCGGGTGGCGAGCGCGCCGATGGTGTGCGCATCCGCCGAGGGAGCGTCGTAATTGATGTTGGGTTTGGTGGAGCGGAAGCTCTTGGCCGTCTGGCGGGTCATGTCGAAGGCGCCGCCAGCGACGGTGGTGGAGGAGACGACGTCGTTTTTGAAAATGAAGCTGTAGTCGTTCTGCGCGTTGAAGAGGGAGTAGTGGTTGATGTCCTCGGAGCCGTTGCGGACGAAGATACGCGGCTGGGTCGGGGCGGGTGAAGGGGCGAAGTCGGGTGCGGGACCGTAGATCGTGCCGGGGGTGAAGCGACCGGTGCGCGGATCGACTCCGCCGCCGCTGATGCCGTTGGTGGCAAGGTTTTGGAGGAAGCTGATGTCGAAGTCGGTGTAGCGCACGGCGAGGCGCATGGAGATGTCGTCGGTGATCGGTAACGTAAGGAGGCCGCGGAGTTCGGGGCGCTCCTCGTTGCGATAGTCGGCGCCGGCGGTGTTGAGATCGCGCGGGACGCCGGCGAGCAGGCGGGTGCCGGTGGTGGTGCCGGAGGTCGGGTCGATCGGGATCCCGAAATAGTTCTGCACGCTTGAATCGGTGTAGGAGCCTTGGAGCACGAGCTCGGCGCCGCCCTGCGTGCGGAAGGAAACCATGGGCATGATGACGAAGGATTCGCGGGGATCGCCGGCGTAGCCTTCGGTGTCCTGGATCGCGCCGACGATGCGGAACGCGACGCGGTTGTCTTCGGTGAGGGTGCGGTTCACGTCGAACTCGAGCCGCTGCGCGAGGAAGAGGCCGACGGTGGCGGCGACGGAGCCGAAGTTATCGTAGCGGGGTTTGCGCGTGACGGCGTTGAGCGTGCCGCCGGGGACGCCGGCGGGAGCGAGGACGGCGTTGGGGCCTTTGACGACCTCGATACGTTCGACGAGGACGGGATCGAGATTGATTTGGGCGGGCGCGGAGAAGTTGTCGATGCGCTGGCCGTCGCTTTGGAAGCCGCGAATGGTGGTGCGGTCGAGACCGTTGGGGATGGTGGATTCGGTGACGCCGGAGATGTATTGCAGGGCGTCGAGCAGGCGCGTCGCGCCGACATCGTCGACAAGTTCGCGGGTGACGACGGAGACACTCTGAGGCGCGTCGAAGAGATTCACGCGGACGCGTCCGCCGGAGGTGGTTTCGGTCGGCTGGTAGCGGCCGGTTTGCGTGTCGGTGATGACGAAGGGCGAGAGGACGACGACTTCGTCGTCGGTGCGCGGGGTGGGGTTGGTCGGGGTGGCTTGGGCGCGGAGTAGCGCGGGGCAGGCGAGGGCGGCGGCGAGGAGAGTGCAGCCGACGTGGGTCAACAGACGGTTTTTCATGCGAGGTGGGGGTTGCTTGGTGTGCCGGCTTCTTGAAAACCGGGTCCGCGGGTGCGGGGTGTCGGCGGGATGTCGGACGTGCGCCCGGCAAGTTTTGCGGGGGAATGTCGACGCGGGTTGGCCCGCATGGAGATTTCAGGTTTTTCGATATCACCCGAAATTGTGGAGTCGCGTTGAGGTGCACGGGGGCGCGAGGGTCGGGGCCGAATCTGGGCTGGTCGTCACCTTTTGAATCACGGATCGTCCTGCCACCCACCCCTTCCATGAAAATCCCCGTCAGCCTCGGTGTCCTGGTTTCAACATTAACTCTGAGCTTTGCCGCTCCCGCGATGTTCGCCGCCAGCGGCGGTGCGGTCGGCCAGTTTTCAGATCATGCCGACGTCGGGGCGCCGGAGGTCGCCGGCTCGACGAGCTACGATGAGCTGCGACAGGAGTATCGAATGACGGCCGGCGGCATCAACATGTGGGGGACGTCCGACCAGTTTCAGTTCGCGTGGAACAAGATGAAGGGCGACTTCATCCTCTTCGCGCGCGTGGAGTTTCTCGGACAGGGCGTCGACCCGCATCGGAAGGCCGGCTGGATCGTGCGGCAGACGCTCGACGCCGACTCGCCGTATGCCGACGCCTGTGTGCATGGCGACGGGCTCACGTCGCTGCAGTATCGCCGCGCGAAAGGCGGCGAGACCGAGCAGGCGGTGGTGCCGCTGACGGGGGGCGATGTGATCAAGTTCGAGCGGCGCGGGAAGCAGTTTATCTTTTCGTCGGCCCGCTACGGCGAGACGTTCACGAGCACGACGCTCGACGAGCTCGATCTCGGCGACGAGGTGTTCGTGGGACTTTTCCTTTGCTCGCACAATGCGGCGGTGAAGGAGGAGGTGGTCTTCAAGGAAGTGCGGATCGTCCGGCCGCCGAAGGCGGGCTACGTGCCGTATCGCGACTACATCGGCGCGCACCTCGAGATTCTCAACGTCCACACGGGCAAGCGGGAGATCGTCTACAGTTCGCCGGAACAGTTCGAGGCGCCGAACTGGCTGCCGGACCACAAGACGCT
>JAEZAD010000262.1 GCA_023430565.1 Verrucomicrobiota bacterium | reverse complement strand
CAGGAGCGGTTGGTGAAACGCTATCGCGAGCTGATGGTGCCGGAGAACGAGGCGATCATTCCGAAGCGCGAGCACGTGGACTGGTCGGTGTTTGGCGTGCTGCCGCTGCAGGTGTATCTGTTAACCGGAGACAAGCAGGCGCGGAGCGAGGGGATGTGGCGGGCGGATCAACAGTGGGCGTTGCCGCGGGCAGATGGGTTGAGCCGGCAGACGCGGTTTTGGATCGACGACATGTATATGATCGGTGCGCTGCAGACGCAGGCGTTTCGGGCGACCGGCGATCCGGTGTATTTGGAGCGGGCGGCGAAAGGGATGGTGATGTCGCTGGAGCGATTGCAGCAGTCGAACGGGCTTTTCTTCCACGGCGACACGGGGCGGTTTTTCTGGGGGCGCGGGAATGGGTGGATGGCGGCGGGGATGACGGAGCTGCTGCGGGTGCTGCCGGAGACGAGCGAGTATCATGCGCCGATTTTGGCCGGATATCGGAAGATGATGGCGGCGCTGCTAAAGCATCAGGCGGAGGAGGGATATTGGCGGCAGTTGGTGGATTATCCGGAGGCGTGGCCGGAGGGGTCGTGCACGGGGATGTTTACCTTTTCGATGATCACGGGCGTGAAGCGCGGGTGGCTGGAGGCGGAAACATATGGGCCGGGGGCGCGGAAGGGGTGGTTGGCGCTGACGGAGTTCCTGGATGCGGATGCGAATGTGCGCGAGGTGTGCCTGGGGATGGGGCAGAAGGCGGAGGCGCAGGGGTATCTCGATGCGGCGCGAGGGCCGGGAGATTTTCACGGGCAGGCGCCGGTGTTGTGGGCGGCGTCGGCGTGGCTGAGGTGAGGGGTTTAGCAGCCCCCAGCCGGAGGCATTGGGGACGTAAATGTTGGGCGCTCGCGTGGATTCTTCGCTTCGCTCAGAATGACAGAGGGGCGAAACGGCTCGCTGGCGTTTGCCGCTACGAGGAAGTGAAAGCGGCCCGGCGGGGACGTCTGGCCTACCTTAGGGCGGCTTCGAGGTCGCGGCGCATGGCGCGCATGGCGTCGAGGGTGCGTTGAAGCTGTTCTTTTTCGACGGGATCCTGGGTTTGGGCGATGGCCTCGATGAGGTCGCGCTCGTCTTCCATCATCGCAACGCGCTCGCGGGCGATGTTGGAGCGGTCTTCGCTGGATTGGCCGCCGAAAATGGAGAACCACTTCGAGGCTTTGGGGCCGTTGAGGGTTTCGTCAAGGGCGGTGGGTTTTGTATTCTGTTTTTCGCGACGAATCTCGCGGTTCTGTTTCGCGACCTGCTTGTCGAGCTCGGTGATGCGGTCCTTGCGGACGTGCATTTCGGGGAGGACGGTGGTGTCGTCGTCCTTCGCAGCGGAGTCGGATTTCGAGTCGACGGGAGCGGGTGTGGCGGGGGCTTGGGCGATTTCCTTGGCGGGGGGATTCTGCTCGACGGAACTGACGACCGATTCGGGGGAGGCTTCGACGCGCGACGCAGGCGCGGCGGCGGCGGTTTTGGCGGCCCGCTTTTTGAGGGCGTGGTCGCGCAAGCGGGCGCGGATTTCCTCCTCGGAGGCCTGTTTTTTGTCCGCTTTCTCGGCGGCGAAGGCGGGAACGATGAAGACCGTGCAGAGCAGAAGGGTGAGCAGGCGGGAGGTCATGGTGCGCTGTGGGGTTATACGTATGCGGCCCGCGGGGTGAGTCGAGGGAGGAGTAGTCGGGAATTTGGACAAAGAAAACGGTTGGGCGTTCGAGGAGGGACGCGGGCAACAAAAAGGGCCGGTCTCGAGACCGGCCCTAGGAATGGCGAGTGGCGCGGCGAGCGCGCAACCTACTTAGAGGCCGCGCATCTTGCCGCCGTAGACGGCGCTGGCGCCGAGCTCTTCCTCGATGCGGAGGAGCTGGTTGTATTTCGCGACGCGGTCGGTGCGGCAGAGGGAACCGGTCTTGATCTGGCCGGCGTTGGTCGCGACGGCGATGTCGGCGATCGTGACGTCCTCGGTTTCGCCGGAGCGGTGCGAGATGACGGCGGTGTAGTTGGCTTCCTTGGCCATTTCGACGGCGTCGAGGGTTTCGGTGAGCGAGCCGATTTGGTTAACCTTAACCAGGATCGAGTTCGCGGTGCCGGTATCGATGCCCTTCTTGAGGAATTCGGTGTTGGTGACGAAGAGGTCGTCGCCGACGAGCTGCACGCGATCGCCGATGGCGTCGGTGAGTTTTTTCCACGTGGCCCAATCGCCTTCGGCGCAGCCGTCTTCGATCGAGACGATCGGGTATTTCGAGGTGAGCTGCTTGTAGAACTCGACCATTTCGTCGCCGGAGAGGACGCGGCCGTCGGACTTCTTGAAGACGTAGTTCTTCTTTTCCTTCACGTAGAATTCGGAGGAGGCGACGTCGAGGGCGAGGTGGACGTTCTTGCCGAGCTTGTAGCCGGCGTTTTTCACGGCGAGGGCGATGGCGTCGAGCGCGGCCTCGGTGGATTCGAGTTTCGGGGCGAAGCCGCCTTCGTCGCCGACGGCGGTGGCGAGGCCCTTGTCCTTGAGGACCTTTTTCAGCGCGTGGAAGATTTCACAGCCCATGCGGAGACCTTCGGAGAAGGATTTCGCGCCGGTGGGCATGATCATGAATTCCTGGAAATCGATGGGGGCGTCGGAGTGGGCGCCGCCGTTCATGATGTTCATCATCGGAACGGGGAGGACCTTCGCGTTGGGGCCGCCGATGTATTTGTAGAGGGGAACGCCGATGGCGTTGGCGGCGGCCTTGGCGGTGGCGAGGGAGACGCCGAGGATGGCGTTGGCGCCGAGCTTCGACTTGGTGTTGGTGCCGTCGAGCTTGAGCATGGCGCGGTCGATGCCGACCTGGTCGAGGGCATCGAAGCCGATGAGCGCGGGTGCGATCTTGGACTTCACATTGGCGACGGCTTTTTGGGTGCCTTTGCCGCCGTAGCGGAGCTTGTCGCCGTCGCGGAGCTCGATGGCCTCGTGTTCGCCGGTGGAGGCGCCGGAGGGCACCGCGGCACGGCCGAGGGCGCCGGAGGCGAGTTTGACGTCGACTTCGACCGTGGGATTTCCGCGGGAGTCGATGATTTCACGGGCGGTGATGGCAGTGATCGTGGTGCTCATGGAAAAATGTAAACGCTCACGTGTGGCGGGTTGGACGCGGCGGAGCAAGTCTGGGGTTGGAGCGCGGCAGGAAATGCGCGCGGTTGGCCAAGGGACGAAGGGGGGAAAGCTCCAAGGACCAAGATCCAAGCTCCAGGGAAGATCCAAAATCCAAGCTCCAGTTTACGGGTGATTGGAGCTTGGTGCTTCTCTGGTGCTTGGGTTTTGGTCCTTGGAGCTTTCGGTGGCGGGGCACAAAAAGCCCGCTCGGAGAGCGGGCTCCACCCTCAAAAGGGCGGGCGGGAGGCGCCGATGCGTTCGAGGAATTTGCCGATGGGGCCGCGTTCTTTCGGGCGAAGCTGCGGGGGGAGTTGGTCGAGGTGGCCGCTTTGCAGGGCGAGGCGGCCGACGGTGACGCCCTCGTAGTTGCGGACGTTGAGATTTTCCTCGGTGAGGAGTGAGAGCGGGACCTGGTCGAGATGCCCTTCGTAGGCGGCGGCGTGGAGAGGGGTGTCGCCGTTGTCGTTGCGCGTGAGGAGGAGGTCGGCGGTGAGGCGCTCGTGGGGGATTTTCGAGAGCTGGCCGGATTCGGCGGCGGCGTGGATGGCGGTGAAACCGGTCTTGCTGGCGATGACGAGGTGATCGTGCGTCAGGAGGGCGGACGGGATTTGTTCGAGGTGTCCGGAAATCGCGGCGGCATGGAAAACGGTGTCGCCGGCGGCGGTGGTTTGCAGGAGGAGGTCGGCGGTGAGGAGCGCAGCGGGGGCCTGGTCGAGATAGCCGTTGAAGGCGGCGACGTGGAGAACGGTTTCGCCGCCGAGGTTGCGTTGCAAAAAGTTCTCCGGCGTGAGGAACGCGGAGGGGATGCGATCGAGGGCACCGTTTTCGGCGGCTTCGTGCAGGAGCGTGTTGCCGAGGTGGGTTTTGCGCGCGACGACTTCGGGCGTGAGGAGGGCGGCGGGGATTTGATCGAGGTGACCGTGGGCGGCGGCGACGTGATAAACGGAGTAACCGGAATTGCTGGCGAGGCTCAGGAGCGTGTCGGTGAGGACGGCGGGCGGAAGTTTGGAGAGTTGTCCGCCCTCGGCGGCGAGGTGGAGCGGGGTGTAGCCGGAGTCGTTGCGGAGGGTGAGCGCGGACTCGGTGAGTGCGCCGGCGGGGATGAACTCGAGTCCGCCGTGGCGGGCGATGCTGTGGAGGGGAGTTGTGCCGGAGGGATTGCGTCGCAGCAGCTGATCCGACGCGAGGATGCCGGGCGGCACCGTGCCGAGCGTCCCGAGCCGCGCGGCCTGATGCAGGTCGAAGGATTCCATGGGGGAGACGGTCGTCACCCAACTTTTATCGGCCGATTCACGCAAACCAAAAGCCGGAGGTTTGAAACAGCTGTATTTCGATTTGCCATGCCGGGTGGCGACTCCACGATGCCGCGCACGACATGAAGCAAGCGGATGTGCCGAGCGGATCAGTCAAACCGAAGGAAGCGGTGCTGCTGATCGACGACGAGCGGCCGTTGCTGGAGGTGTTTGCGGCGGCACTGGGGCCTTACTTCGAGACGACGCTCGCGACATCGGCGCGCGAGGCGGAGTTCATTTTGCACAAGAAGGCGTTCAAGGTCGTGATCGCGGATCACCTGATGCCGGGCGGCAACGGGATGAATTTCCTGGTCCGGGCGCGGGAGGAATATCCGCACATGCAGCGGATTCTGGTCACGGGCTACATGAAGCCGGAAATGCTGATGCGCAGCGTGAACGAAGCGGCGCTGTTTCGGTATTTGCTGAAGCCGGTGGCGCTGCCTGAGTTGATCAAGGTCGTGCAGGACGCGGCGAAGGCGCACGATGCGAGCGTGGCCGGCCGCTAAACGCGGTCGGCGCTGCGCGGAGCGCAGCGGAAGCTCCAAGGACCAAGATCCAAGCTCCAGGGAAGGGCCAAATCCCAAGCTCCAATTCCATCTGAGCAGTTTTGGTGTTTGAAAATTGGATCTTCTCCGGAGCTTGGGTCTTGGTCCTTGGAACTCTCACGGTGCGGCCTGAAAACCCGCATTACCTTTTGAATTTGGTGCGGAGGTAGGGGGCGGTGGGGCTGCGCTTCACAGCGAGGAGGCCGGGGAGTTCGCCTTGGTAGAGGAGTTCGCCGCCGTCGGGGCCACCGACGGGGCCGAGTTCGACGATCCAGTCGGCTTCGGCGAGGAGATCGAGGTGGTGTTCGATCACGACGACGGTGTGGCCCTGGTCGACGAGCGAGTGAAGGACGTGGATGAGTTTCTCGCAGTCGCTGAGGTGGAGGCCGATCGTGGGCTCCTCGAGAAGGTAGAGATTGCGCGGGAGTTCGCCGCGGGAACGTTCGCGATAGGAGGCGAGGCCGGCGGAGAGTTCGGTGACAAGTTTCAGGCGCTGGGCTTCGCCGCCGGAGAGCGTGGGCGAGGACTGGCCGAGCGTGAGGTAGCCGAGGCCGCAATCGCACATGAGTTTGCAGACCTGCGAGAGGTGGGAGTGGAAGTCGAAGAACTGGGCGGCCTCCTCGAAGGTGAGCTGGAGGACCTCGCCGATGGATTTGCCCTTCCAGGTGACGTCGGCGAGTTCGGGACTGTAGCGGAGGCCGCGGCAGTCGTCGCAGGGAAGATAAGTGTCGGGCATGAAGGCCATCTCGAGCTTCACGCGGCCGGCGCCCTCGCAGGTCGGGCAGCGGCCGCCGGCGGTGTTGAAGGAGAAGCGCGAGGCGGTGTATCCGCGAATCTTGGACTCGGGCAGCGAGGCGAAGAACTGGCGGATCTGGTCGAAGATGCCGAGGTAGGTGGCGGGGGTGGAGCGAGGGGTTTTGCCGATGGGGGACTGGTCGACTTCGACGACGCGTTTGAAGCCGTTCGCTCCGCGAAGGGATTCAAACGGGAGTTGAGAGTTGAAAGTTGAGAGTTGAGAGGCGGAATCGGCGGTGAAGCCGGTGGCTTTGACGAAGTCGCGGCCGGTGAGGGTGGATTTTTTTTCCGCGATGGCGTGGGCGACGGCGGGATGGAGGAGGTCGCGGAAGAGGGTGGATTTGCCGGCGCCGCTGGGGCCGGCAACCATGATGAGGCGGCCGAGGGGCAGGCGGAGGTCGAAATTCTTGAGATTGCGGAAGGTGGCGCCGCGGAGTTCGAGCCAGTCGCGGTGGAACGGTTCGGGGCCGGCGGGTGTTTTCTTCTTGAGGAGTTTCGCGACGGGTTTGGTGCGCGTGAGCTTGTTGGATTTGACGGAGCGGTATGCGCCGCGCAGCGGGTGCGGGATGCCTTTGTTGAGGAAGAGGCCGGTGAGGGAGCGGTCGCTGCGCTTGATTTCGGCGGGGGTGCCGTGGGCGAGAAGTTCGCCGCCGTGGATGCCGGCGGCGGGGCCGAGGTCGATGATGCGGTCGGCGCGTTCCATGACCTCGTCGTCGTGCTCGACGACGAGGAGGGTGTTTCCTTTTTCGCGGAGGGAGATGAGTGTTTCGATGAGGCGATCGTTGTCGCGGGCGTGAAGGCCGATCGACGGCTCGTCGAGGACGTAGAGAACGCCGGAGAGGTTGGAGCCGAGCTGGGCGGCGAGGCGGATGCGCTGGGCTTCGCCGCCGGAGAGCGTTTCGGTGGGACGGTCGAGTGACAGGTAGCCGAGGCCGACGTGATCGAGAAAGCGGAGGCGCTCCTCGATCTGGGGAACGATGTCCTGGGTGATGAGCTTGCCGCGCGTATCCAGTTCCAGGCGACGAAGGTGCGCGAGGAGCTGGGACGGGGTGGACGTGAGGAGTTGGGGGAGGGAGAGAGCGGAGGGAAGTTGAGAGTTAAGAGTTGGGGGTTGAGAGCGGACGGCGGCTCGGCGGGGACGCCTCGCGCTGCCTTGGAAGTGGAGTTTTACGGCGCGGGAGATGCGGTTGAGGCGGGCGCCGTGGCATTCGGGGCACGGCGTGCCTTCATCGGAAACGTCGTCGCTGGATTCGATGCCGAACTCGCGCAGGCGGGCGGCGGGGTCGTCCTTCTCGTCTTCGTCGTCGGACTCGAGCATCCACGGGAAAACGCGGCCGTGGCCCCGGCAGGTGGGGCACCAGCCGCGCGGGGAGTTGAAGGAGAAATCCTTCGGATCGAGTTCCGGGAAGGATTCGCCGGTTTCGATGTCGGTGCGCGTCGTCGAGAACCACGAGAGGATGTCGCCGCGCTCGGTGAGCAGGAAGCACGCGCCTTTGCCGAGTTTGAGGGCTTTCTCGAGAGCGGGGCCGGGACGCGCTTCGGTTTTCAGGTCGGCGACGACGACCTCGATATCGTGTTCTTTATAGCGGTCGAGTTTCTGGAAGGCGTCGACGCGCGTGAGCTGGCCGTCGGCGCGCATGAGTTCGTAGCCCTGATTTTCGATCCAGGTGGCGATGGGCTGGTGGTGGCCCTTGCGGCCGCGGATGAGCGGGGCGCAGAGGTAGAGGTGTTTTGCTTTTTTGGCCTTCGGCGTGGCGAACATCACTCGGCCGAGAAGGCTTTTGAGCTGGCCGAGGGAGAGGGGTTCGACGGGTTTGTCGGTGTCGGGGTGGTGTTGAATGCCGAGGCGCGCGTAGAGGAGGCGGAGGTATTGAGCGACCTCGGTGATGGTCGCGACGGTGGATTTGCGGGAGCCGCGGGTGACGCGTTGCTCGATGGCAACGGTGGGCGGGATGCCGGTGAGGCGATCGACGGCGGGGCGCGGGAGTTGTTCGACGAATTGTCGTGCGTAGGGGGACATCGACTCCATGAAGCGGCGCTGGCCCTCGGCGAAAACGATGTCGAATGCCAGGGTGGATTTGCCGGAGCCGGAGACGCCGGTGACGACGGAGAGTTCGCGGTGCGGGATCGAGAGGGAGAGGTTCTTGAGGTTGTTTTCGCGGGCGCCTTCGATGCGGAGCATCGAAGGAAGTTGAGAGTTGAGGGTTGAGAGTTGAGAGACAGAAGCGTCGTAAGCGCCGGGGGATTCGGCGGCGGCGAGGAGGGTGCGCGGATCTTCGGAAAGGGCGGCGCGGAGGAACGAGGACGTGGCGGTGTCGGCGGCGGCGACGTGTTCGGGGGTGCCTTCGGCGATGAGGCGGCCGCCGTTGGCGCCGGCGTCGGGGCCGATTTCGAGGAGCCAGTCGGCGGATTTGAGGACGTCGAGGTTGTGCTCGATGACGATCACGCTGTGGCCGCGGTCGACGAGCGCTTGCAGGACGAAAAGGAGGCGTTTGACGTCGTGGCGATGGAGGCCGGTGGTGGGTTCGTCGAGGAGGAGCAGCGCGCCGCGCTGCTCGGAGATCGGAGATGGGAGATCGGAGATGGGGCCGGAGCTGAGAGCTGACCGCTGATCGCTGAAGGCTTGTAAGTAGCGGACGAGTTTGAGGCGTTGGGATTCGCCGCCGCTGAGGGTGTTGAGCGGCTGGCCGAGGGTGAGGTAGCCGAGGCCGACGGAGTCGAGGGTGGAGAGGCGGCGGTGGATTTCGAGGTGCGCGGTGAAAAGCGGAAGGGCGTCGGTGACGCTGGTGGCGAGGAGGTCGGCGACGGAGCGATCGTTCCAGCGGATGGCGAGGACTTCGGGTTTGAAGCGGCGGCCTTCGCAGACGGGGCAGGGCACGAAGACGTCGGAGAGAAACTGCATCTCGACGCGTTCGTAGCCAAGGCCCTGGCAGTGATCGCAGCGGCCTTCGCCGGAGTTGAACGAAAACGAGGAGCTGTTGAAGCCGGCTTGTTGCGCGGCGGGGGTTGAGGCGTAGAGGTCGCGAATGAGCTCCCAGGCTTCGGTGTAGAGTGCGGGGTTGGAGCGTGGGGTGCGGGAGAGCGGCGACTGGTCGACGAGGACGATCTCGGTGAACGCGCCCGTGACGAGCGCGGGTGACAGTTGAGAGTTGAGCGTTGAGGGATGAGAGGAGGCAGCGGGCGGGTGGAGGGTGATGGATTCGATGGTGGCGGGGTCTTCGGTGAGTTGGAGGCGTTGGGCGAGGAGGCCTTGGTAGATGACGTTGTCGAGGAGCGTGGATTTGCCGGAGCCGGAAACGCCGCTGAGGCAGACGAAGCGTTGGAGGGGGAGGCGGAAGGAAAGGTTGTGGAGGTTGTGTTTGGAGGCGTGGCGGAAGTGGAGGTAAGAGTTGAGAGATGAGGGTTGAGAGTTGAGAGATATCGGGCGGCGGTGAGGTGGCGTTTCGATGGTTTCGCGGCCGGAAAAGTAGGCGCCGGTGATGCTCTTCGGGTGTGCGAGCATTTCGGATACGGGGCCTTCGAAGACGATGTGGCCGCCGCGGCCGCCGGGTTCGGGGCCGACCTCGATGACGTGGTCGGCGGCGCGGATCATGGACTCGTCGTGTTCCACGACGACGACGGTGTTGCCGGTGTCGGTGAGCGTGCGAATGATACCGATGAGGCGATCGATGTCGCGCGGGTGCAGTCCGACGCTGGGTTCGTCGAGAACGAAGAGCGTGTCGACGAGCGAGGTGCCGAGACAGGAGGTGAGGTTGACGCGTTCGACTTCGCCGCCGGAAAGCGTGCGCGACTGGCGGTCGAGGGTGAGATAGCCGAGACCGACCTGCTGGAGGTAGCGGAGGCGGGTGACGATGGAATCGAAGGCGAGGGAGGCGCTGCGGGAGTCGGACGGTTGAGCGTTGAGAGTTGAGGGGTGAGAGTCGGTCAGCAGGGAGAGAAGGTCGGAGACGGGGATCTGGTAGAGGTTGGGGAGAGTGCGGTTTTGCCATTTCCAGCAGAGGGATTCGGGCTGGAGGCGCTGACCGCCACAGGCGGGGCACGGGTTGTAGGCACGGTAGCGCGCGAGGAAGACGCGGACGTGCATCTTGTAGGTGTTCTTCTCGAGCCAGCGGAAGAAGCCTTTGACGCCATACCAGTATTTGGGCCAGGGCTTGCCGTTTTCCTCGCCGTAGCCGGGTTCGCCGTTGATGACGAAGTCGCGCTGTTCGGGCGTGAGGGAGGCGAAGGGGACGTTCGTCGGAATTTTTTTCTTCTTCGTGAATACGTAGAGGTCTTTCTTCGATTCGCCGTAGATATCGCTTTCCCAGATCTTGATCGCGCCGTCGTCGATGGAGAGCGACTGGTCGGGGACGGCGAGGCGGTAGTCGATTTCGATGACGCGACCGAAGCCGCGGCATTGGGGGCAGGCGCCGAGTGGAGAGTTGAACGAGAAGAGCGCGGGGGTGGCGGGGCGGAAGGTGCGGCCGGTTTTGGGGGAGTGGAGGCCGCGGGAGAAGTGGCCGAGTTCGGAAAGTTGAGAGTTGAGAGATGAGGGTTGAGAGCGAGGAGAGCTGAAGAGGAAGACTTCGCCCTGGCCGAAGTGGAGGGCGGTTTCGACGGCTTCGAGGAAGCGGGGTTTGTCGGAGGTGGAGACGGTGACGCGGTCCTGGATGACGTGGAGGTGGGGGGAAGTTGAGAGTTGAGAGTTGAGGGTTGAGAGGGGGAGGGTGAGGAGGTCGTCAATGCGGTGGACGGTGGCGTCGGCTCGCTGGCGCTCGCCGCCACCGGGAAGGAGGACGCGGAGGTAGGACTGGCCTTTGAGGTTTTGGAGGATTTCGGGCCAGGTGAGGTTGGCAGGTTTGGCGACTTTGAAGGCGATGATGACGGTCTGGCCGGCGTGGGTGGCGTGAGTTTTGGACCAGATGGTTTGGGCGTTGTCGTCTTCGACTTTCTCGCCGGTGGCGGGGTCGAAGCATTCGGCGACATGGCTGAACCAGACTTTGAAGAAGTCGGTGAGCTCGGTCATGGTGCCGACGGTCGAGCGGGAGGTTTTGACGGTGTTGGTCTGCTCGATGGCGATCGAAGGGCGGATGTTTTCGATCGAGTCGACCTTGGGCTTGTCGAGCAGGTCGAGGAACTGGCGGGTGTAGGCGCTGAACGTTTCGACGTAGCGGCGCTGGCCCTCGGCGTGAAGCGTGTCGAAGACGAGCGAGGATTTACCCGCGCCGCTCAGGCCGGTGACGGCGATGTATTTGCCGAGCGGAACATCGAGGTCGAAGCCCTTGAGATTGTTCTGACGCACGCCGCGGAGGCGGATGCATTCGGGAGCGGAACGGGAAGATTTCACCACAGCAGGCACGGATGCGGAGCGGCGCGGCGAAAGCAACTCAGGCGTGGGCGGGAGCGAAGGCTCCTGACACCGTGATGTCAGGAGGAACGCAAAAGCGCGAAGAGATCGAGGTAGGCGGCGACCTGGCGGGACGAATCGAACGTGTTGCGCGCGAACGTGCGGGCGTCGGTGGAAAGGGCGGCGCGGTCGGAGGCGGCGAGTGCGGCGAGGCGTTCGAGGGCGGCGCGGAACGCGGAGCGGTCGCCGCGGGGGATGACCCAGCCGGTGTGGTTAGGGAGGAAGGTTTCGTCGATGCCCTGCACGTCGTAGGCGACGCAGGGCAGGCCGTGGGCCTGGGCTTCGATGAAGAAGTTCGACAACGATTCGGAGGTGGAGGCGTGAACGGCGGCGTCGGCGGCGGCGTAGAGCGGGGACGGATCGCGGACGAAGCCGAGGAATTTCACGCGGGCGGAGAGTTGTTTTTCGGATACGAGACGTTCGCACGCGGCGCGAGCGGGGCCCTCGCCGGCGAGCCAGAGTTGGACGTCGAAGGTTGGGGAAAGGGTGGCGACGATTTCGATGAGTTCGCGCTGGTTTTTCTCGGGGCGAAACATCGCGACGTTGAGGAGGAGGAAGGTGGCGGGGGAGGCTTGGTGGGCGGTGCGGAGATCGGGGGCGGAAACGGGCGGTGGGGGCACCGCGCCTTCATCGGGGAGAGGTGGAAAGACGAGGGAGTTGGGGATGACGGAGATTTTTTCGGCGGGCACGGCGTGCGCGCGAACGAGGAGGTCGCGGGCGGCGCGGCTGTTGGCGACGATGTGGTGGACGCGGTGGAGAGAGCGGCGGAAGAGGAGCGGGAGGGGTTTGCCGGTGCGGAGCGTGGAGATGATCGACGTGGAAGGCAGGGCATGCTGGAGGGTGCCGGCGTGGCAGTTGGCCATGCGGCCCATGCAGAGGACGATGTCGGGTGCGAGTGCGCGGGCGCGAGAAATCAGGCGCGGCGCGAACCAGTCAAAAGTGGTGTCGAACGGCTGCAGCGCGATTTGTCGGACGTTTGGGTGGACGGTGGGTCGGAGCGCGCCGCGGGGACGAAACGTGAGCAGCGTGGAGTCGTGGCCGGCGGATGCGAAAGCGTTGGCGAGCAGGATGGACTGGCGTTCCGTGCCGCCGCTGCGCAGGTGGTCCTGGAGAACAAGGATTTTCAGTTGCGAGGCGGACCGACCGGAGGAGAGTGAGGCCATTCGATGAACGGGCTGCTTCAATTCCTGTTACGCTGTGCGGTGCTGGCGGTCGGCGTGGTGATCGCGACGAAACTGGTGCCGGGCATCCGCGTGGACGACGGCGGGACGCTGGTGGTGGTGGTGGTGTTATTGACGCTGTTCAATGCGGTGCTGAAGCCGTTGATGGTGCTCTTCACGCTGCCGTTCATTTTGCTGACGTTGGGGCTGGGGATCATCGTGATCAACGCCTTGTTGTTTTTGTTCGTCGGAAAGCTGGTCGACGGTTTCAGCGTGGACGGATTCTGGCCGGCGGTGGGCGGAGCGCTGATCGTGAGCGTGACGAATTTGCTGCTGGGGGGATTTGTGAAGAAGCGGGAGCGCGGCGAGGAGAAGCGGGCGGTGGCGCCGCGGCGAGGGCGCGAGAAGCGGGACGACGTGATCGATATCTGAGGTGGCGGGGTGATGGCGGAGTTTCCGTTTGACGGTGAGTCGGGCGGCGATGACGGTGGGCGCCAAAGTTCACATCTCCCATCATGGCTGAAACTATCGAATATGATCTGGTTGTCGTCGGCGGCGGTCCTGCGGGTTACGCGGGCGCGATTCGCGCGGGGCAGCTCGGAAAGAAAGTCGCGTGCGTCGAAATGGAACGCGCGGGCGGCACGTGCCTGAACTGGGGGTGTATTCCGACGAAGGCGCTGCTGAAGAGCGCGGAGCTCTATCAGAAGATCAAGAAGTCGGAGACGTTTGGTATTTCGGTCAAGGAGGTGTCGTTCGACTTTGCGAAGGTGATGGAGCGGTCGCGCGGCGTGGCCGGGCAAATGGCGAAGGGCGTGGAGTTCCTGTTCAAGAAGAACAAGGTCGATTACATCATCGGCAAGGCGTCGGTGCCGGCGGCGGGGATGGTCGAAATCGTGGAGGGCGAGAGCAAAGGGAAGTTTCTCAAGGCGAAGAATATTCTGATCGCGACGGGCTGCAAAATGCGCCGGATCCCGGATGTGCCGGTCGATGGCGTGCGCGTGATGACGTCGCGCGAGGCGCTGGCGGCGAAGACGCTGCCGAAGTCGATCGTGATTGTCGGTGCCGGCGCGATCGGCGTGGAGTTCGCGTATTTTTTCAACGCCTTCGGCACGAAGGTGACGCTCGTCGAAATGCTGCCTTCGATCTTGCCGGTCGAAGACGAGGAGGTCTCGAAGACGCTGCATCGGGCGTTCGAGAAGCAGGGCATCGTGATCAAGACCGGGACGAAGTGTGAGAACTTCCGCGTGGGGAAAGACTCGGTGAAGTTAAACCTCATGAAGGACGGTCAGAGCGAGGAGATCGAAGTCGAGACGGTGCTGTCGGCGATCGGTGTGGTGGCGAACATCGAAGGCGTGCTTGGCAAGGCGGTGAAGGTGGAGCTCGATCGCAACTACGTGAAAGTCGGCGACGATTATCAGACCGCGACGAAAGGGATTTACGCGGCGGGTGATATCATTGGGCCGCCGTGGCTGGCACATGTGGCGACCTATGAGGCGGTAAACGCGGTGAACGGCATGTTCGGCCACGGCAAGCCGGAGCGCGTGAAGAATTTTCCGGGTTGCACGTATTGCCAGCCGCAGGTGTCGAGCACCGGGCTCACGGAGAAAGCAGCGAAGGAAAAGAAACTCGACTACAAGGTCGGCAAGTTTCCGTTCACGGCTTCGGGCAAGGCGGTCGCGTCATCGGAAAGCGAAGGCTTCGTGAAGGTGATCAGCGATGCGAAGACCGGCGAAATCTACGGCGCGCACATCATCGGATCGGAAGCGACCGAGTTGATCGCGGAGTATGGGCTCGCGGTGGAACTCGAGGCGACGATCGAGGAAATCCATCAGACGATTCATGCGCATCCGACGCTGAGCGAAGCCGTGATGGAAGCGGCGGCGGCAGCGATGGGTGAGGCGATTCACATCTGACGGGCGAGCCGGCGTTGTGAGAAGGTGCGGCGCAGGTGGCTGCGAGCCGCATCTGCGCATGGGGTTTGCGCGGGCCGCAGGCAGGGCTGCGACGTATCAGCCCGACGGGGACCTCGGGCTTCACCTAGGCGAGGGCGCGGGAGAGGCGGTCGAAGGCGATGAAAGCGCGGTCGACGTGGCGCTTCATCGCGGCGGCCTCGAGGCCGGATTTGCGGAAGACTTCGTCGGTCGTCAGCCAGTAACGCGACTCGCCGGGGAGGCCGTAGCCGAGTTTGTCGGCGAGCTGGGCGGCGAGATTGAGCAGGTGGGTGAGAGGATGGTTGCGACCGGCGGGGTGGTAGTGCTCGGCGATCGCTTTCGAGATTTCGTGCGGAAAGTGCCAGTGTTCGAGGATGGCGGCAGTGGCTTCGTTGCCGGTGATGCCGAAAGCGTGTCTTTCCCACATCAGCAAGTCGGCGTCGGGGGTGGAGTCGAAGGAATCGACGGGCTCGGATTCGTCGGCGAGTTTTTCCAGGGCGAGTTTTCCCGTGGTGCGGAAAAGGCCGATCGTGTAGGCGGCGTGCGGGTCTTCGTCGGCGGGCTTGGCGAGTTCTTCCATCAACAACGCGACGAAGAGGGCGTTTTCGCGGAGGCGTTTGCCGGAGAAGCCATAGCGCGGGTAGTTGCACTGGGCGAACTGGTCGATGGCGACGGCGCCGACGAGCCGGTGAATTTCGCTGAAGCCGATGAGGGCGGCGGCGTCTTCGATGGCGGCGATGGGCTCGGCTTGGGCGAAAACGGCGCTGTTGGCGACGCGGAGCAGGCGGGCGGCGAGGGCGGTGTCGTGTTTGATGTGGGAGGCGACTTCGTCGAGATCGGCGTCGGAGCTGCGCAGAAGACGGCCGAGTTCGGCCATGACGCGCGGGGTCGCGGGGAAGGCTTGGGCGACGCGCAAGAGGGATTCGACGGAGAACTGCACCGCGTTCATACCTTCTGTGATCGGCGGGAATATGGCCGGATGAAGGGAAAGCGTGCGAAGGAGAGGTCGGTCAAAAAAGAAGCCGGGGTTGGTGGCCCCGGCTAGATCCGAAAAGGAATGGTGCGAGCGCCGGGAGTCGAACCCGGATCGACGGCTTCGGAGACCGCTACACTATCCATTGTGCTACGCCCGCAGAAGAAAAGGAACGGCGCAAAATTCAGGTGCGCGCCGGGAGCTGTCGAGTGCAAAGACGGACTTCCGCGAGGCGAACCGCTGACGCGTTTCGCGAGGAGAGGTCAGAAGGCGTATTTCAACAACACGAAGCTGCCGATGAGGAGGACCATGAAAAGCAGCGTGAACCACTCCAGGTATTTATCGAGGAGCCGTTTCACGGGCGGGCCGAAGAGGTAAATCGTGCCGGCCACGAGAAAGAAGCGTCCGGAGCGGCCGATGGCGGAGGCGCCGATGAGGGTCCAAAGACTCACTTGTTCGTGGAAAACGCCCGCGGCGATCGTGAAGACCTTGTAGGGAATGGGGGTGAAGGCGGCGGTGACGATGGAGAGGAAGGCGTTTTCGCCGTAAAGCTGCGCGACTTTCTCCCATGCGGCGCCGTAGTGCAGAAGATCGAAAATGATCCAGCGGCCCAGAGGCTCGGCCGCGTAACCGATGTAGTAGCCGAGCACGCCACCGGCGACGGAGCCGATCGAGCACCAAAGGGCGAACCAGGGAGCGCGTTTTGGCGCGCCCATGCAGAGGGCGATCAGCAGGACGTCGGGCGGAATGGGAAAGAACGACGACTCGACGAAGGCGATCAGCACCAGCGCCGGAACGCCGTAACGGGTATCGGCCCAATGGAGGACCCAGGCATAGAGACGCTTAAGGATATTAGGGCGGCGCCCTTCGAGCGAGGTGGCTTCGAGATCGGAAGGAGGGGTCGTGGACATAAAAAAGGCAGGCCGTGGTGCGACCTGCCGTTAAATAGGTTGAAGGCGGGAATCAGATGTCGGGCTTGGTCTTGCGGAGGCCCTGGACGCGGTCGCCGGTCTTCCATTGACCACGCTTCTTGAGAAGGTCGACGCGCTCGAAGCGCTTGAGGACGTTGCGTTTGAGGACGATGCCGGACGCCCCTTGGAGACTTTTGTGCTGTGACATGGCTTGGAAAGAGAGGGTTGCGAGTTGCTAAAGGGGCGGAGTGCTAGAGTTCGCCGTTGCCCATGACAAGTATTTTTCTCCCACCGCGGTGGCGGGGACGACGATCCATTCGGGCGTGTCGTAAGGGTGGTGGTCGCGAATGAATATCTCGAGCGAGGCGAGCTGGGCGGGAAGGAATTTGAAGCAGAGGCGGAACTCCTGGGTGCGTTCCGCTTGGCCCTGCCAGCGATAGTGCGACGCGATGGGGCCATCGATTTGGACGCAAGCGGCGAGGTTTTGCACGACGACGGCGGAGGCGAGTTTCTCGGCATCGTCGCGTGAGCTGACGGTGGTCCAGGCGACCAAGAGGGCAGGCGTGGGAGAAAACATGGCGAATGGCGGAAGCTCCAAGATCCAACGACCGAGCGCCAGAGAAGATCCCACTTTCGAGGAGACCGGTGAGGGAAATTGGCCCTTGACGCAGGGGGGGAGGGGGCTACTCCTCAACGTTTTTCATCGGAGAACCGCCCACCATGAGAGACGATTACGTTAAAGAAGCGCTCAAAGTCATTCCCGACCCGAACCTGCTGATCAACGTGGTTTCGCGCCGCGTCAAGCAGTTGCGCCGCGGGAACCGTCCCTTGGTGGAGTCGCTCGAGAAGCTGTCGTCCGAGGACGTGGCGCTGCGCGAGATCATCGACGGCAAGATCAGTTTCGAGGCCGGCGAGAACTGAGTTTTCCCCCGACCGCACTGACGGGCGGCGCCGCGATTGCGGGAGCCGCCTTTTTCATGCATGGATGTCACGACCCGATGAGCGCCAAGAAGAACGACGGCCCGCGTTACACTGAGATTCGCAACTCGAAAGCGTTGCGCGACTACTTCGTGGACGAGCGGTTCGAGGCAGGAATCCAGTTGCGCGGCACGGAGGTGAAGTCGATCCGCGCGGGCAAGGCGCAGATCAACGACTCTTTCGGGCGGGTGGAGAAGGGCGAGCTGTGGCTGCACAACGCGCACATCGAGCAGTATGCGTTTGGCAACATCCACAATCACGACGCGAAGCGCGTGCGGAAGCTGCTGCTGCACCGGAACCACATTCGAAAGATCCAGCTCGCCTTGGATACGGGGGGCCGCGCGCTTGTGCCGCTGCGGATGTATTTCAAGGAAGCGCTGGTGAAGGTCGAAGTGGCGCTTTGCACCGGCAAGAAGCTCTTCGACAAGCGCGAGACGATCAAAAAGAAGGTGGAGATGCGCGACGTGGAACGCGTGATGAAATCGTATCGCCGGTGAGGACGCGCTGGCGGTAATCACGCGATCAAGCGCGGAACGCCTCCTCCGACCTCAACGAGATCGTCCGTTCTTTTGCGCGGGGCGGTCGGCTTCGGCGGGGTTGGCGAGGGTGAACTCGGGGGCGTGGATCGCGATTTCGGCGGCGAGGGTGCGCCAGCCGAAGGGCTTGGCGAGAATCGAGCGCAGGGGATCGCCGGGGGTGATCGTGCGATCGATCAGGTGCGAGTGACCGGTGATGAGGAGGAAGGGGACTCCCGGCAGGAGCGCGGACGCGGAGCGGATGAATTCGAAGCCGTCCATCTGCGGCATGTGGTAGTCGGTCACGACCACGCCGACGTCGATCTCGGGCAGCGCGGCGAGCGCATCGAGGGGGCGCGTGAAGGTAAACACAGGGCAACCGAGATTTTCGGTCAACATGTTGGCCAGCAGGTCGACGTAAGATTTCTCGTCGTCGACGAGGACAATGGCTTTGGGCGGGGACTTCACGAAACTGGAGGCGGGACGTTGGGAGAGTGGGCCACGAAAGGCAATGCGGGAGGCGTGGCTTGCGCGTCGGCGGGCGGGCGCGCGAGACTGCGCGGATGATTCATGTTGTGCTGTTCCAGCCCGAGATCGCGCCCAACACGGGGAATGTCGGCCGGATGTGTGCGTTGACGAAATCGCGGCTGCATCTGATTCATCCGCTGGGCTTCGTGATCAACGATCGGAATCTGCGGAGGGCGGGAATGGATTACTGGAAGTCGCTCGACGTGCACGAGCACGCGGATTGGGCGGCATTTCGGGGGAGCGGCCTGGGGCCGAAACGGCTGTGGTTGTTCACGACGAAGGGTGCGCGGAGTTTTTGGGAGGCGGGTTTCGAGGATGGGGACGGCCTGGTGTTTGGAAACGAGAGCTCGGGGGCGCCGGAGTGGTTGCACGACGAGATCGGCAGCGAGCGTCGGTTGAAGATTCCGCACGCGAATCCCGAGCTGCGTTCGCTGAATCTCAGCACGGCGGCGGGCGTGGCCTGCTATGAGGCGTTGCGGCAGACGGGAGCGCTGAAGGCGGGGTAGCGATTTTGGCCGGGCACGAAAAAGCCGCGGCGGGGCGCCGCGGCTTCGGGTGTGTCGGCGTGAAAGGTGACGAATTACTTCGCGGCGATCTTGGCTTTTTTCGAGGCGGTCTGGTAGGCGCGCTGGAGGGAGGATTGGTAATTTTTCTCCACCTCGGGGTAGATCGACATCACGGTGGCGAGCGTCTGGGCGTAGCCGGGGGAACTCGAGTGGGTGACGTGAAGATAGACGATGTAGTCGTCGAGTTTCTTGAAGGAGAAGTCGGAGGTCTTCTTCACGAATTCGGGTCCGCCGACCGCGGCAAACGCGCCGAGGGATTTGCCTTTGTTCTTGGCGGCGCCGGCGAGGAGACCGCCGAACGGAACCTTCGCGGCGAGCGCGCCGGCGGCTTTTTCGCCGACTTTGGCGCCGACGGCGGCGCCGGCTTGGGCGTTGAAGGCTTTGGTGGCCCACTCGGTGGGTTCGCCCTTGGCGTTGTAGGGCACGAAATATTTTCCGGAGTCGTCGGTGAGCGGCGTGGGAGCGGGGACGTCGACGGACATCGCCTGGTATTTGGAGGTGACCTTGAGGACGACGTTGAGGACTTTCTGGGCGCGGACGAGATCGCCGGCATCGATGGCGAACGCGATCGAAGGAAGGGCGAGGAGCGCGGCAACGAGCAGGAGGCGGCTGGAACGGGTCATGGTTTTGGGGAGTTGAACGACTGGATGCGTCGACGGCGTCGGCGCGCGCGGCCAGAATGCCGGACTCTGCGGGAATCGGGAATACGCAAACTTGCTTATGTGTGGTCGGTGTCGGGAGGAGAGCCGGAGAATTCGTCGTCCTTCGATCGGGGCATTTAGTCGGGGGAGACGAATTCATTCCCGCCATGGCGCCTGTCGAGGGGGCGCCGATCTCTGCGTGAGCGCACTGGGCGAGAAATCGGCGGTCCATGGGGCGTATGGAGGGGTGCGACGTCATTGTGATTGGGGCGGGAGCGGCGGGGTTGTGGGCCGGCTGCGCGGCTGGCGGGGGAGGGGCGGCGCGTGGTGGTGTTGGAGGCACGGGATCGGGATGACGGAGGCGGAGCTGGCGAGGGTGTTCGATGCGTTTTCGCAGGGCGATCACGCGAGGGGTGGCGGGTCGCATCGATTCGGCGGTGTGGGACTCGGGCTGGCGATTTCGCGCATGATCGTGGAGATACATCGCGGGACGGTTCGGGCGGCGAGCGAAGGTCCGGGACGCGGGTCGGCGTTTACGATCGAGCTGCCCGTGGACGAGGTGCCCGAGGCCGCGACCGCGGCCTGGGCGGGCTCGCGCCGACCGACAGCGTCGCAGTTCTGGAATGCGCCGCTGACGAAAGACGGTGTGCGAACGACGCTACTTTTGGTGGAGGACCACGAGGCGAC
>JAEZAD010000234.1 GCA_023430565.1 Verrucomicrobiota bacterium | reverse complement strand
CGCAACCCGCTCCGCACCGGATAACTCGGCTTCTTCGGCGAAGGCGGATGATGAATCTGCGTCGGCTCCACACCGAAAACCTACGCACCCACCGCCCCCGCGCGAGCCGACATTTCCCCCCCCCGTCACCGTGCTCCTGCTCCTGCTCGTGCTCGTGCTCTCACGCAGATCACGAGCACGAATCACGATCAAGAGCACGATAACCGATCGAGCGCGTCCGCACCCGCCGTCACGCCACCACCGGCACCTCGAACCAAAACACACTCCCGCCCCCCGCGGGAAAATCCGCCCCCACGATCCCGCACTGCGACTCGATCAAATGCTTCACGATCGAAAGCCCCACGCCGTGCGTCTCTTCGCCGCCGGTCGGCTTCACGGACACCCCCGCTCGCTCTCGAAACAATTTTCCCCGCTCGCCCTCCGCCACGCCCGGACCGCTGTCGGCCACCTCCACCCGCAACATCGTTCCGCCCGCCGCTCCGCGCACCCGCACCGTCACCCGTCCGCCCCGCCGCGTGAACTTCAACGCATTGCTCACATAGTTCGCGAACGCCTGATACGCCAGCGCCGCATCGCACGCCGCCAGCGGCAGCTCGCCGTCTTCCTCCTCGCACGACAACGCGATCTCTTTCTGCTCCGCCGCCAGCGAATGCTGCCGCACCGCCGCCTTCGCGATCAGCCGCAGATCCGCCCGTCCCACCGCCCCGCCACCTTCCGCCGGCCCGCGAATCTCCAGAAACGTGTCGATGATTCGCCGCATCTGCATCGTCGAATCCGCAATGTTGTCCAAACACGCCAGCACCCTCGGCGGCACATTTTTTTCCCGGCGCGCCAGCGCCCCCGACATCAAAATCAAGCAGAGCGGATTCCGCAGATCGTGCCCCGCCACCTGCATGAACTTTTCCTTCAACGCCAGCTGCTCCTCCAGCTCGCGCCGCAGCCGCCGTAACGTCAGATGCGTCCGCACCCGCGCCAGCGCCTCCTCGTGCTCGATCGGTTTCGTGATGTAGTCCACCCCGCCCGCCGCGAACGCCTTCACCTTGTCCCCCGTCTCGCTCAACGCCGTCATGAACAACACCGGCACGTCGCGCGTCGCCTCCCGCTGCTTCAACCGCCGGCACGTCTCGAACCCGTCGATCCCCGGCATCATCACGTCCAACAAAATCAAATCCGGCCGCGTCTGCTCCGTCTGCGCCAGCGCCTCCTCGCCATCCTCCGCCACCATCAGCCGATACCCCGCCGCCCCCAGCGTCTCCACCAGCACGCCCAAATTCGCCGGCGTATCGTCCACAATCAAAATCGTCTCACTCACGCCTTCCTCCCTCCTCTGTCATTCTGAGCGCAGCGAAGAATCCAGTTCGACCCCCGCCCCATTCGTGTGAATTCGTGTCCATTCGTGGTTCCCTGATCCGTGTTCATCCGTGGTTGATATACCGCCCCACAAACTGCCGGATCGCCTTCATCTTGAACCGCCCCGCCAGATCCAGCACGCCCTGCGCGAACGCCTGATACTTCGCATCCCGCCCCACCAGCGCCTGCGCCCGCTCGCGAATCGCCACCACGTCGCCCTTCGCCGCCAGTTCGTGGATCGCCTTCGCCTCCTCGACCGGCGGCGGCTCCACCACCAGCGGAAACGGCGTGCGCGTCTCCTCCGGATCGACCGTCTTCCACGTCAACCCCAACACCCGCTCGATCGCACCCCACAATTCATCCTCGCGAAACGGCTTCGCCAGAAATGCATCGCACCCCGCCGCAATGCACTCGCTGCGATCCACATCATACGCACTCGCCGACACCGCCACGATCGCCCGCCGCCGCCCGTTTTCGCCCTCCGTCTTCTCCCGCGCCCGCAGCCGCCGCGTCGCCTCCAACCCGTCGATCGCTCCCGGCAATCGCAGATCCATCAACACCAGATCCGGCTCGAACCGCTCCACTTCCTTCAACGCCTCCGCCCCATCCACCGCCTGCGCCAGCTCGAATCCCACCGGCCCCAACAAATCCATCAACAACGCGCGATTCGCCGCGTGATCGTCCACCACCAGCACGCGTTTCACGTCGCCCTCGTAACCCGACACCCGTCGCAGCCCCGAGCTCGTGCCCGCACTCCCCGCCGCCGCCTCTGGCAATCGCACCGCAAACCAAAACCGGCTGCCCCAACCCGGCTTGCTCTCCACCTGCAACCGCCCGCCCATCCGCTCCACCAAACTCCGGCTGATCGCCAGTCCCAATCCCGTCCCGCCCGCCCGCGGCGCCCCGAGCTGCGTGAACGGTTCGAACAGCTTTCCCATGTCCTCCGGCACCATCCCCGGCCCCGTGTCGCTCACCGAAAAACACAGCGCCTCGCCGTCGACTTTCACCGACAGCACCACGCCGCCGCGCGTCGTGAACGTCACCGCATTCGCCACGAGATTGAACACCACCTGCCGCAGCCGCTGCTCGTCGCCCCGCACCCATCGCGGCACATCCGCGTCCAACTGCGTCTCCAACAAAAGCCCCTTGTCCCGCGCCCGCGGCACAAACACCCGCTCCACGCCCGCCACGAATTCCACCAGGTCGAAATCCGCCGCCTGCAGCTCGATCCGCCCCGCCTCGATCTTCGAAAGATCCAGCACGTCGTTGATCAACGCCAGCAGGTGTTCCGCCGACTCGTGGATCACCCGCACGCCGTCCCGCTGCTTTGCCCCGAGCGCCGGATCGCGCCGCAGGATCTGTGTGTATCCGAGAATTCCATTCAACGGCGTCCGCAGCTCGTGGCTCACGCTTGCGAGAAAATAACTCTTCGCCCGGCTCGCCGCATCCGCCGCTTCCTTCGCCTGCCGCAAGGCCTGCTCCGCTTCCCGCTGCTGCGTGATGTCCACCGCCACGCCTTCGAAATGGCTCACCTTGCCTTGCGCGTCGCGCACCACCCGCACCGACTCGCTCACCCACACCGTCGATCCGTCCCGCCGCCGCATCTCCGACTCGAAATCCATCAGCGCGTCGCACTGCTCGATCCGCCGCAGAAATTCCGCCCGCCGCCCGCGCACCACGTAAAGCTGGTGCCCGATGTCATTCATCCCGCGGATCAGCTCCTCCGGAGAATCGTAGCCGCACATCCGCGCCATCGCCGGATTCGCCTTCAAAAACCGTCCGTCCGGCGTCGTCTGATACAACCCCTCCAACGCATTCTCGAAAATCCCGCGATACTGCAGCTCCGCCCGCCGCAACGCCTCCTCCGCCCCGCGCCGGTGCACCGCCGCCGCCATCTGATCCGCCACGAAGGTCAGCAGCCGCTTGTCCTCCTCGGTAAATGCCTGCGGATTCTCGTAATCCTGCAACGCGATCACCCCGATCGTCCTTCCGCCGATCCGCAACGGCGCCCCCAGCCGCTGCGCCGCCGGCCGGTCCAGCTTCTGATAAAACCCGCGCGCCGCCAATATCCGCACCAGCTCGTCCGCCGTCGCCAGCAACGGCTCGCCGGTGAACAACACATATTCGCTGAACCCATTGCCCGGCTTCCGCGGCGGCGCCCCCGCCACGTGCTCGTCGACGAAAAACGGAAACGACAGCTCGCTCCCGTCCTCATTCAACAGCGCCACGTAAAAATTCCGCGCCGGCATCAGCCCGCCGATGATCCGGTGCATCTCCTTGAACAACGCCCCCAGATCTCCGCCTGCCAGCACCGCCTGCGAAATCTCATACGTCGCCGCCTGCACCTGCTCCCGCCGCTGCCGCTCCGTGATGTCGATCGCCACCGTCACCATGCACGGCGGCCCCTCGATGTGAATCACGTCCGCATTCAACAGCAGCGTCCGCACCTCGCCCGTCTTCGCGCGAAACTCCGCCACGAAATCCCGCGCCTTCCCATCGACCTGCATGCGGCGGACAAATTCGTCCCGCTGCCCCGGTTCCACCCACAGATTGAGCTCAAGCGTCGACCGCCCGATCGCCTCCTCGCGCGTATAACCCGAACCCCGCACAAACGCCGAGTTCACCTCGATCAATTTCCCGTCCGCGATCCGCGCGATCGTCATGAACGCCGGACTCGCCTCGAAGCTCTTCTCGAAAAACGTCTGCGACTTCCGCCGGCTCGCCTCGCTCAGCCGCAACGCCTCCTGCACGCGCGCGAGTTCCGCATTCGCCGCATCGGTCGGTGGAGTGGGGGAGTCCGGTCGCACCATCGCAGGTTTGAAGGCGTTCAGCGATAAAACAGAACCGCAGGCAGGCAACGGCGAACCTTCGCCGTCACACCACCTGCGGGTTGTGTGTGTTGTTTAGTTGCCGCGAGCGCCAGCGAGTGGACAACCGCCACGCCCGCAGAAATCGATTCGATCACCTCCCCAGCGTTCGCAAATACGCCACCACCGCATCCGCGTCCGCATTCGAGAAACGATACTCCGGCATCGGCGGCAGCGGCTTCGTGCCATTCGGCCGCACCCCCGTCGTCAAAAACGTCTTCGCCTGCTCGTCCGTCATCGAACGCAGCCCCGCGATCGGTGGCGCCGCCGGCGCCCACGGCATCGGCACCGTCGGCGCAAAGCCCAGCGCCGAGCCTTCCAGCCAAAGCTCCTGCACGAATTCGCCGCGCTCGTTTCGCGGCGTGTGACAGTCCGCGCACAGGCCGACGCCATTCACGAGATATCGACCGCGCTCGACGAGCAGCCCGTGCTCGGACGCCAATCGGTTGGGGGAGGTCTCGTCCGCGCGAACGTTGAACGCCAGCAGGACGACGCACGCCAGCATCGAGCCGGCAACGACAATGGAGGTGATATTGGTCTTCATCAGGGTAGTGGGTGTTGTGTGGGTTTGGGTTAAAAAAGATGGAGCCTGACGCCCCGTCAGGCTGTTCATGCTTAAAAAAGCAGGCCGTCTCGCCTCACGCCGCCGTTGCTTCGCGGCCCGCCGCGCCTTCGATCATCGCCGCCGCGATCTCCCCATGGCATCGCATCCAGGCCATCTTCACCGCGGCCGTGAACTCGAGACCCAGCGTCTTCTCCAGCATCCAGAGAAAAGCCGCGCCCGCCGAAACGTAGTGCTCCTCCCGGACGCCACGCCACGCCTGGCGGGCACCCATGCGGCGCAACGAATGTTTCAACGCCTCCGGCCGGTCGAGCCGCCTCACGACGCTCTCAATGCTGTGGAGCAGCCGGCGGCTTTCGACCGCCATCGCACCGCAACAAAAACGTCGCAGGCCCGGATCGAGCTCGAACCATCGCGCATAAAACAGCGCGATGGCCGAGTCGGCCACCGGAGCGAGCTTGCGCAGCGAATCCTGCACGAGGGCAACATCGAGGGAACTCATGGCTGGAAACATGAATCGCGGGATGACGCACTCGCTCAGGCCGCAAGCCGCAGGCGCTCGTCCGCGGTCTGCGATCGGGCCGGCGCCGTCAGCGGCTTCGAGCGGCGCCCGTAATCGGTGCGCATGATCGCCAGCAAGCCCGTGATCACGAGCGGCGAGACCGCCAGCTCGATGCTGTAACTCAGGGAGAACAGCGCCGCGAAGCTCGCAAAAAAGGACAACAGAATGATCGGAGGTTTCATGGAAGAGAGGTGTGTGAGGGCCCATCATCTCAGAAATCCGCCGCCCCCACCATTGGCCGACCGCCCCTGGGCCATTCGGCCCACCCCGCCTTTCCCTCTTGGCGGCGCGGTGCCCCCACCGCGCGATCCACCTCCCGCTGCCCCCTTTACTTCGAACCCAACCCCCGCCAGCCTCCCGCCCCGTGAAGCGAATTCTCGTCATCGACGACGAAGCGAAACTGCGCCGCCAGTTCGCCGAATTCCTCACCGCCGAGGGCTTCTCCGTCATCGAAGCGCGCAACGGTCGCGAAGGCATCGAACTCGCCCGCCGCGAACGCCCCGACCTCGTCATGTGCGACATCACCATGCCCGAGATGAACGGCCACCGCGTATTGGAAACGCTGCGACAAGAACCCGCCACCGCCCACCTCCCGTTCATCTTTCTCACCGGCTGGAGCGAAAAAGCCGACATCCGCGCCGGCATGAACCTCGGCGCCGACG
Source organism: Verrucomicrobiota bacterium (assembly GCA_023430565.1). Taxonomy (GTDB): domain Bacteria; phylum Verrucomicrobiota; class Verrucomicrobiia; order Opitutales; family Opitutaceae; genus Opitutus. Next base: position 4,737 of record JAEZAD010000234.1, on the reverse strand, counting down.
ACTACCTCACCAAACCCGTCGATCCCGCCGATCTCATCGCCGCCGTCCAGGCCCGCCTCCGCCGCTCCACCGCCACACCCTCGCGACGAACCGCGTCCGCCGCTCCGAGCGACTCCCCCGTCGCGCTCGAATCACTCGGCCTCACCCCGCGCGAAGCCGAAATTCTCCTCTGGGTCTCCCGCGGCAAAACCAACCCCGAGATCGCCACCATCCTCGGCATCGGCCTCACCACGGTGAAAAAACACCTCGAGTCCACCTTCGCCAAACTCGGCGTCGAAAACCGCACCTCCGCCGCCGCCCTCGCCCTGGAAAAGTTAGGGTAGGGCGACGGTCCCCGCCGAGCCGAGTAGGCCGCGAGCTCACTCGCGCTCTTCTCCGCCCCCCGCTCCACACCTCCACAGAGATTGTCACCTAATAAGTGACAATTCCCCTCCGATCACTTCGCCGCCGCCGCAACCGCCAGCTGAAATTTCCCATACTGCACCGGCTCCCCGGGCACGGCCGCCACATACGTCCCGCGAAAATCCTTCCCGTTCACCACCCCGCGAAACTGGATCCGATACCCTTCCGCCATCTCGCCCCCAACTTCGCACCACGCTCCCACCATCCGCCCCTCGAGCTTGCCCGTCCCCACGAGCGGCGGCTCCGTCCTCATCTCGCCGGTCACCTTCTCGCCGTCGACCGTCAGCGTCATCGACACATTCGCCGTCGCGCCGTCCTCCGTCGTGTTCGTCACCGGCCCATGCAGCACCAGCGTGCGCGGCTCCGCCGCGCAGAACGGCGCGATGCACAGTCCCACCACCAGAGCCAGCCAGTAGGTTGCGCGCTTGCCGCGCAACTTCGCCCCGCCTGCCCGATCCTTTCCGCGTCCGCTCACGACCGCACCTCCGCCGTCTTCTTCGGCTCCTTCGCCTTCATCTTGTCCACCTCGCCCTGCACCTTGCGCATCAAAAATCCCCACGTGCCCTTCGAGCCCACCACCGCCTTCGCCAGCAAATCATACAGCGGCCCCGTATCCGGCTCGCCCGCTTTTCCCCGCAACATGAACGTCTCCTTCAACTCCCGATAGCCGTCCGCCCGCGGTTTCTTCTCGATCAAACTCATCCCACCGAGAATCACCGCCATCTCGTCCTTCGCCGCCAGATCGATCGACAGCTCCAGCGGCCGGTTCATCAACGGCTCTCCCTCCACCGCCGGTATCCGCCCTTTGGCGACAAGCTTCGCCTGCGGCGATTCGATCTTCAACTCGCGCAGCGCCACCTCGCCCTCCGCCGTCCGCTCGCCCGAAATCCGAATCTCGTCCACCGGCATCTCCGCGAATTTCTTCAACAACCGCCCCAGCGCCCGCAGCTCCGGCGACAGCAGAATCGTCCCGCCAAACACCGCCGCCGTCGCCGCCAGCTCCTGCTTCGGCACCTTCAACCGCAACACGCCTTCGCGCCCTTCGACCGCGAATTCCCCCGCCGTCTTCTCGATCAGCTCCGGCAGCGCATTCCCCCGGCTCCGCACCGTCGACCGCACGTCGATCTTCGCCTCCACCGACGACAGCTCCTCCGGAAACACCGTCTGCACCACTCGCGCCGAATCGAATTGCTCGATCCGAAACTCCCCCGTCAACGCATGGTCCGCCTCCTTGTCCTCCGGCCGGTAATCGATCCGCACGTTCCCACCCCAGCGCCCTGCAAACATCGATCCGCTCAAATCGCTCAACTCCAATGCTCGGTCCCCCAACTCCAGCCGGCCGCGCATCCCCTCGATCAAATACGGCCCCGAACGCAGCGCACCGATCTCCAGATCGAAGTAGCCACGAATCCCCGACCAAAACGGGACCCCCAGCTGCGAATACGTTCTCCCCGTCGGCGCATTTTTCTCCGTCCGATCTTCCGTCGCACGCGTTTCCACTGCCGCCGGCTCGAACACCTTCGCCCACTCCAGCGCCTCGCCCGCATCGAAAAACCCGCTCCGAAACGTCGACGCCACCTGCAGCATCGCATCCTTCGGATTCATCCGCATCTCGAATTTCGCCTCCGTCATCCGCGGCTGCGTTTCCATCGACACCGCCACGTCGCCAAAAAATCCATCCTCAACCGACACCTTGCCGTGCGACTCCACCTCCACCGCCGGCAACACCCGCGCCCCATCCGCCGCCGGCACGCCCTCGACCCGCGTCCACATTTCGATCGGCGCCTTCCCCAGCAAATCTCCATTCACCCGCGCCACGACCGACCCCGCCGCCGGCAAACCCCGCCCCGCGAGCGCCGGCACCTTCGCCAACGCCCCCAAATCCACCCGCGACGTCAGCTCCAGGCCACTCGGCAACACCATCTTGTCGTTCCCTAAAAACCCCACCGCCACATCCACCTCCATCGCGCGCGTTCCCGCCACCTCGACCGCCCCGCTCGTCAGATGCGCCGTCCCCTGCATCGCCAGGGTAAACTCCGGCACCGGCAGACAGATCAGCGTCAAATCCAGCCCCGGAAAAAACGAAAACGCCGCCTCCCGCGCCAACTCGGTCGTCCCGCTGCGCGCCGTCAGCCCCCGCACACTCACCGGCTTCAATGGCCGCACCAAAAACCTCGTCATCTTCGCCGTCACCGCGAACTCGCACGGCTCCAAAACGCCCTCCAGCTCCAGCGGCGCCACCCACGCCTTCGCCCACGCCAGCGGCACTTCGGCGACGCTCAGTCGCAGCGGCGCGATCGTCGCGGCCACCACCATGTCGCTGTTCGACAAACCAAACACAAACGGCTCCGGCGCCGCCAGCGTCACGAGATCCCGCTCCGTATTGCGCACCCGCAATTCAAATTCATCCATCGCCACCAGCTTCTCCGACTCGTTGTGCGCCTTCGCCCGCAACGTCGCCGTCACCGCGCCAAACGCCCCCTCGCTCCCCGGCAGCGCCGGCAGCTCCGCCTGCAATTCCACCTCCGCCGTCGCCCGCCGCTCCGCGATCTGCGCCGTCACCATTACGCCCCCCATCACGCGATTTCCCTTCGCATCCGTTCCTTCGATACGCCCCACCGTCGCCTCCACCCGATTCTCCGCCAACTGAACCCCCGGCGAAAACGCCACCGCACCCGCCATCAGCTCGCGGCCGCCCACCGCCACCGTTGCGTCCCGCACGGCCCACGGCTCCGACGTCGTCAGCGACAGCTTTCCGCCCTCCGCCACACTCAACATCGACTCGCCTCGTTCGAGCGTCCCCTCCACCGCCGCATCGCTCAACCACCGCGACACCCAACCCAGCGGCACCCGATCGAACGTCACGCGCAACACCTCCTGCGCCTCGTCCACCGCCGGCACGTTCAACTTCGCCAAATCGATCGTCACCGGCCGCAACAAACTCACCGCCACCGGCCGCGCGCCCGTCCCCTCCATCCGCCCTTCCACCTCCAGCGTCCGCATCGCCAGCACGTCGCCCGCCATCGTTCCCGCCCACCGCGCATTCACCGAAAAGGGCACCGTCGGCACCGCCCCCTTCATCTCGCCCTCGAGCCCGATCGCTTCGCTCGCGAAGTCATACGTCACCCCCGCGCGTCCGCTCATCCGCTCGCCTGCCGCCGACACCGCCGAAAAATCCGGCACATCCACCCGCACCCCCGCACTCGTCAACTCGACTCGCGGACTCAACGAAAACGTCCCCGGCGGCAGCGGCAGCCCCTTGAACGCCACCGGCTCCACCACGCTCGGCCGCACCGGCGCCACCACCAAGCGTTCGCCGTCCACCCACGCCACCGTCCACTCGCTTCCGAACTGCGCCGGCTCCAACTCCACCTCCGCCGACGCCAGCCACGGATTCGCCCACGTCACCGGAAACTTCTCCAGCGACACCGTCGCGACCGGCGTATCCGAAATTTCCCTCACGTTTACCGGCCCGTTCGTTTTGGCCCGCACCGTCGCTCCCGATTCCGCTCCACTCATCGCCAGCCCAAAACGCTCCACCACCACAGCCGCCCCGCGCTTCGCCACCTCCACATCGAACCGCCCGGCGAAATCGTCCACCACCGCCAGCTCCGGCATCATCCGCCCAAATTCATTCCCCTCCACCTCGCCACCCAACGCCACCGTCGTTTCCCCGCTGTTCACATCCACCGTGAACACCGCCTCGCCCGTCGTCGTCACGAGCGGCACCGCCTCGCCCAACACCGCCGAAGCCAGCGCTCCATCGTTCAGGCCAAACCCCGCCCGCCCCGACAACATTCCCAGCGCCCCGTCCAGCATCGCCTTCAACTCCCCCGACACCGCCCCGCCCAATTCCACCCGCCCCGTGTAATCCTCGCCTTTCTCCGACGCCGCGATCGCGACCGCAAACGTCCCCGCCGGCAACTCGAGTTCGCCATACCTCGGCAGCACCACGCTGCCCGTCACCTCGATCCTCGCCACGCCATGCGACCCCGTCTGCGTCAGCCGCACCGTGCCTTCGCTGCGCACCTTGTTCTCCGCTCCCAATGGCAGCAGCGCCGAATTCACCGCGATCGCATACGAAAATTCCCCCGGCGTCGTCGCCGACAACCCGCCACCCTCGATCCGAAACTCGCCCACGACCACCGACTCGCCCCCGTCGCGCAGCACAATTTCGCCTTCGAGCTTCACCTCGTCGATCAACCACGGCAGCGGCGACTGCAATAAACTCAGCACGCCCGTGAACGGCGCCGACTCGCTCGCCGCCAGTTCCGCCGGCGTGATCGTCACGCGCACCTTCTGCGCCTCCACGCGCTCGATCTGCAGCTCGCGCTT
>JAEZAD010000219.1 GCA_023430565.1 Verrucomicrobiota bacterium | reverse complement strand
GCGCGGTGGCCGGGGGCGATGTCGCCCCAGTAGCGGGTGTCTTCGCGGGAGGGGTCGATGATTTCGAGGAAACCGATGGGGCGGGCGTCGACTTCGGCGATGAAGGATTCGCGCCAGTCGGGGGTTTGAGCGAGGGCGGTTTCCCAGTGCCAGTCGTCGTTCGGATCGGAGGCGATGACGTGGGGTTCGTCGTCCCAACGGCGGAGCGTGGGGACGTCGGCGAGGGTGGCGGGGCGGAGGGTGAGGGTGGGCAAGAGTGGGGTTGTTCTTACAGGAGAGAATGGAGGGAACCGGAGAGGAGGATAAGGGAGGGCGTGGGGGGCGGCGAGCGAGTTGAAGCTGGCGGCGGCGAGGGAACGGGCGCAGGAACTCTGCGCTATGCGATTTCCGTGGCTATGTGGGGCGGTGATTTTTCTGGCGGGGGCGATGGCGGTGTTGGGGGCGGCGGGGGGAAGCGGGAAACGGTCGCCGAATGTGGTGATTATTTTTGCGGACGATTTGGGCTATGGGGATCTGGGGAGTTATGGGCATCCGAGTATTCGGACGCCGGAGCTGGATCGGATGGCGAGCGAGGGACTGCGGTTCACGGATTTCTATGCGGCGTCGCCGTTGTGCACGCCGAGTCGGGCGGCGTTGTTGACGGGGCGTTATCCGGTGCGGAGCGGGATGGCGGGGCCGCGGGGGGTGTTGTTTCCCGAGTCGAAGGGCGGATTGCCGCAGAGCGAGGTGACGATGGCGCGGGCGTTGAAAGGGGCGGGGTATGCGACGGCGCATCTCGGCAAGTGGCATCTGGGCGTGCGCGAGGGTGGGCGGCCGCTGGATCACGGGTTCGATTTCAGCCTGGGGCTGCCGTATTCGAATGACATGGACCGGCGCGCGGACGTGGCGGCGGGAACGGAGAAGTTGAAGGATCCGCCGAAGGAAGGGTGGGACGTGCCGCTGATGAGAAACGGCGAGGTGGTGGAGCGGCCGGCGGATCAGGCGACGCTGACGAAGCGGTATACGGAGGCGGCGGTGGAGTTCATTGGGGCGAACCGGGAGCGGCCCTTCTTCTTGTATTTTGCGCACACGTTTCCGCATGTGCCGGTGTTTGCGTCGGAGGCGTTTCGCGGGAAGAGCCGGCGGGGAATTTATGGCGACACGGTGGAGGAGATGGATTGGAGCGTGGGTGAAGTGTTGCGCGCGCTGAAGGAGAACGGAGTCGCGGAGAACACGCTGGTGATTTTCACGAGTGACAATGGGCCGTGGTTGACGATGGGCGCGCAGGGCGGGAGTGCGGGGTTGCTACGCGATGGGAAAGGCGGGACGTGGGAAGGGGGAATGCGGGTGCCCGCGATTTTCTGGTGGCCGGGGCGTATCCGGACGGCGGTGACGTCGGAGGTGGCGCACACGATGGATTTGTTTCCGACGGTGTTGGCGCTGGCGGGTGTGGCGTTCCCGAAGGATCGGATGGTCGACGGGGTCGATCTGGCGGGACTGATGTTCGAAGGAGAAGAGTTGGGAGAGCGGGCGTTTTTCTATTATCGCGGTGAGCGGCTGTCGGCGTGCCGGCTGGGCAATTACAAGGCGCATTTCGTGACGCAGCCGGGGTTCGGGCCGGGGGAGACGGTGAGGCACGAGCCGCCGTTGTTGTTCGATCTGGCGGTGGATCCGGGCGAGCGGTTCGACGTGGCGGCGGAGCACCCGGAGGTGCTCGAACGGATCGCGGCGGCGGTGGCGGCGCATCGGGAGGCGATGGTGCCGGGGGTGCCGCAGTTGGATTGAGCGAGGAGCGGGCGGAGCGTTGGGAGCAATGCGTCCACTCGCCGGCCCCGACGGGTCGGGGCAGGCTGCTCGCGGCTACATTTTGGGTTCGAGGGTGTAAGTGACGGCGGGGTGGGTGTTGGGGGCGGTGATGGCGTTGAGGACTTCGAAGGTGAGGTCGACGCGGGGGAGGCGGTCGCGGGTTTTGATTTCGAGGGTTTCCGTGGCGTGGGCTTTCACGGTGAGGATGTCGGCGTGGCGATGGAAGGTGTAGGGGCTGGTGTTGCGGAGGACGAGGTCGGCGTCGCTGGCGTTGGTGAGCGAAACTTTGAGGACGGAGTTGTCGGTGCCGTAGGCGGCGTCGCTCGCGGTGAGCGAGGCGGCGAGGAGCGGGTCGATCCATTCGGCGCGGCCGATGAGGGTGTGGTTGAACCAGACGACGGTGCGGCGGGCGAAGAGGGCTTCTTTGAGCGCAGCGGGGGTTTTGGATTTCGCGAAGACGAGCGTGACGGGGCGGTGGCCGCCTTCGGGGATGCGGTGGTCCCAATCGACGAGGCCGTGGATGTCGGAGTTGCCCATGATCGTGAGATTGCGATCGAGGGCGATTTGAAGGGCTTCTTCGGAGTAGGTGTGCTCGTTGACGACTTCGATGCCGTGGAGGAGTCCGTCGGCGAGGAGTTGTTCGTGCATGGGCGTGAGTCGGGCGATGCCGTCGGGAGCCTGGTCGATCCACGCGGGGTGATTCCAAAAGATGAATGCGTTCTGGCGGCCGGCGGCGCGGAAGGCGTCGACGGGGTCGGGGACGCGAAGGGCGTTGGCGTCGTCGATGAAGATGGCGTTGGCGTGGCCGGGCGGGAGGCTGCGGGTGACTTCGGCGCCGCGAATCACGATTAACGGGCCGTCGCCGACTTCCTTGAGGGCGAGGTCATGGGCGCGGTTGCGATCGGGGTGGGGGATGTCGGCGCTGTGCGGCTGGTATTCGAGGTGGTCGGTGATGGCGATGGCGTCGAGGCCGTCGCGTTCGGATTCCTGCACTCGGATGGTGGGCCAGACGTGTCCGTCGGAGAAGACGGTGTGCTGGTGGAAATCGCAGACGAGGGTGAGGTGGTCGGGGAGATCGGGGAACTCGATCGTGCGAGCGTTCGCGTGGGCGGGGTGGGTATGGGCGAACGCGGAGCTGGCGGCGGCGAGCGTGAAGGAACACGCGAGCGCGAGGGCGCGGAACGTTGCGCAGAGGGGGTGGGCGGCCATAGGCGGAGGGAATGCGGAGGCGGCGAAGGGGCAAATGGGAAGACGTGGGAAGCGTGGCAGCTTGGCGGGGACGCTTCGTCCTACCAAAAAAAAGAACCCGACGTCGGGGACGTCGGGTTCTTAGAATGGCGGGCGCCTGGGGCCGCGGGGTTACTTCCAGCTGAGGACGAGGCGGGTGAAGTAGGAGGTATCCAGTTCTTCGACACCGGGGCCGGGTTCGCTGTTGTAGTCGTTGCTGATGCCGAGGCGGAGTTTCCACGCCGGGGCGGCGAGCGGAACTTCGTAGAAGGATTCGTGGGTGAGGCGAAAATTCGAGAAATCGTCGAAGGTCGGGACGATCGAAAGCCGGTTCACGATGCGGGAATTTTCGAAGGTCCACTCGTGGTTAAGGCCGAGGTCGAGACCGGCGCTGCTGACGTCCTCGGCCGCGGGGTTGCCGTAGCCTTCATAGCGATACGAGATACCGGTGCGGACGGTGAGGAGGTGATTTTCCTCCTTGATGATGTCGTAGCCGAGACCGACGGCGGCGACGTTGTAGAGGTCGATGTCTTTCACGCGGTCGAAGCCGCCTTCGTCGCGCACATACCAGGATTTCTTGCCGGAGAAATTGTTGGCGTAGTCGACGCCGGCCTTGAATTCGTCGGCGGCCTTGACGGAGTCGGTGACCTGGCGGTTATAGGCGGTGTAGAACTGGAGGGTATCGCGGTCGGTCTTGAGGGTGGCGCGGCCGCTGAGCTGGGTGCCGAGCTGCTCGCTGTTGCCGCTCTTGCCGGTGATGTCGACGGCGGCTTCGTAGGCCCAGGTGCGTTCGAGGGCGGTGATGCGGGGATCGGTGCCGCCGGCGGGCCAGGTGGCGGCGATGCGGTCGACGGAGGTGGAGAGGCGGCCGTCGGAGCCGGCGATTTGGACGGCGCCGTTGTCGGTTGTGAGGGTGCCTTCGAGGACGGTGCCGCTTTCGAGGCGCACGGCGATGGGTTGATCGGTGGCGATGCTGGTGACGTCGGACTGCTTGATCGTGATGACGTCGGCGTAGGCCGTCTTCATGATGATGTTGCCGTCGGCGATCTTCTCGATCTCGCCGACGAGGCGGGCGCCGTTGTTGGTTTCAACAACGTCGGCTTGGGCGCGGAGCGCGAGGAGCGCGGCGGCGAGGCACAGGAAAGTGCGGAGTGATAGTGGGTTCATAGCTTGATTAGGAACGGTCAAGGAAGTCATTGGTCTTCCGGGAGCAAACGGGGTTCCGTGAAAATTAGCGTCGGCTCGACAAGGCGGGTGGGGAGCGATTGGTTCGCGCGGCGAATGTCTGAAACGATTCAACGTCCGGCTCTCAGGGTGGCGGACCGGTGGGACGAATACCGCCTGGTCGATTGTGGCGATGGTATGAAGCAGGAGCGCTGGGGCGAGTTCACACTGGTCCGGCCCGATCCGCAGATCATCTGGCCGCGGCATGGGAGAACTCCCGGAGCCCGTTGGGACGACTGGGATGCTTTTTACCATCGCAGCGAGACGGGCGGGGGAAAATGGGAGATGCGTCGGCCGCTGCCGGAGTCGTGGAAAATCGAATACGGGCCGCTGGGGCTGACGTTCAAGATCCGGCCGACGTCGTTCAAGCACACGGGGCTGTTCCCGGAGCAGGCGGTGAACTGGGAGTGGTTCAGCGCGAAGATCAAAGCGGCGCGCGCGGAAGGACGGGAGGTGTCGGTGTTGAATCTTTTCGGTTACACCGGTGCGGCGACGGTGGCGGCGGCGAAGGCGGGCGCGAGCGTGTGTCACGTCGATGCGGCGGAGGGGATGGTGAAGTGGTGCCGGGAGAACGCGGCGTTGAGCGGGCTGGGGGAGGCGCCGGTGCGGTATATCGTCGACGATTGTTTGAAGTTTGCGCGGCGGGAGCTGAAGCGCGGGCGGCGCTACGATGCGGTGATCATGGATCCGCCGACGTATGGGCGCGGGAGCACGGGGGAGATGTGGAAGCTGGAGGATCATTTGTGGGAGCTGTTGCAGGCGTGCCGGGAGTTGTTGAGCGACCGGCCGGTGTTTTTCCTGGTGAATGCGTATACGGCGCGGCTGTCGCCGACGGTGGTGGCGAATCTGCTCGCGGAGCTGTTGGGCGAGCGGGGCGGGTCGATCACGGCGGGTGAAGTGGGATTGCCGATACAGCGGGATGGGAAGGTGCTGCCGTGCGGGATTTATGGGCGGTGGGAAAGCGAACCGCGAATGGACGCGAATGGACGCGAATAGGCGTGGGGGGGTTTTGCTGGCGGCGTTGATGTGCGCGGCGCGGGTGGCGACGGCGGGCGAGGCGGCGGAGGAGCTGCGCTTCGACGACGCGGGCCCGGGGGCGTCGGACTATTATTCGTTGTCGTTGTATTCGGAGAACGACGTCTACGTGACGAGCACGAGCACGGATCGGTATTACACGACGGGGCAGAAGGCGACGCTGCTGTCGACGCGGTTGAACGGATTCGAGGAGTGGTTTCGGCAGCGGTGGACGAGGGTCCTGGCGCGTGCGGCGACGGAGAAGGCGGAGCGAAACACGCAGGTGCGGCAGACGGCGCGGGACCCGGGGCCGCGCATGGCGCGTTCGGAGCAACCGACGCAGTATCGGGTGGCGATGACGTTTGGGCACAACATCTACACGCCGGATGATATAAAAAGCGCGGGGCTCGTGCCGGACGACCGGCCGTATGCGGCGTGGCTTTATCTCGGGGTGGCGTTGCAGGCGCGTTCGACGCTGGAGGGGCAGTGGGCGAAGCTATCGGTCTGGCATGTCGATCTCGGCGTGGTGGGGCCGGCGGCGCTCGGGAAGGAGGTGCAGGATTTCGTGCACGACAATATTTCCGGGAGTGCGCGGGCGCAGGGCTGGGCGCATCAGTTGCAGAACGAGCCGGGGTTCAATTTCGTTTATCAGCACCGGATTCGCTGGTCGCCGGAGGCGTCGGAGGAAGGGCGAAATTTCGATGCGATTGGGCAGGCGGGGTTTTCGCTGGGGAATGTGGCGACGTTTGCGAATCTCGGGTTTACGCTGCGGGGCGGGTTTCACCTGCCGGACGACTTTGGCAACGACATCATCCGGCCCGGTTCGGAGACGTCGCAGGTGGGCGGGCGCGAACCGAAGTGGGGCGCGCTGGTGTTTGCGGGGGCGGGCGGACGGGCGGTGGCGCGGGACATTTTTCTCGATGGCAACACGTTTCGTGCGAGCCACAGCGTGGCGAAGGAGGTCTGGGTGGCGGATTTCAATTTCGGGGTGACGGTGAACTATCGAGGCTGGGTGTTGACGGTGGCGCAGGTTTTCCGCACGCCTGAGTTCAAGGCGCAGAAGGGGCCGCAGGTTTACGGTGCCGCGACGCTCACGGTGCCGTTTGGTCGAGGTCGCAATCGCTGAATTTTCTTATGTCGCTTCCTGAATTCTATTTTTCCCGGGCCAACGAAATGCTGGCGCGAGCGTGGTCGGCGAATGCCGGGACGATCGCGAAGCTGACGCCGATCATCGGCGGGTCGATCGCGGGCGGGGGAGTGGTGCACACGTTTGGGAGCGGGCACAGCGAGTTGATCGCGCGGGAGATCATCGGGCGCGCGGGCGGGCTGGTGTGCGTGAACGGAATTGTGGATCCGACGGCGGGGTTCGTGGAGAACCTGGTCGGCTACGGGACGAAGCTGGTGGAGCGGCACGACCGGCAGTATCAACTGCTCGCGGGCGAGACGATCATCGTGATTTCAAATTCAGGGAAAAATTCGTCGCCGCTCGAGGTGGCGTTGTATGCGAAGAAGAAAGGGCTGACGGTCGTTGGCCTGACGGCGCTGGCGATGTCGACCACGTATGCGACGGTGCATCCGGAGGGGAGGAAGCTGCACGACGTGGCGGATTATGTTTTGGACAACGGCGGGGTGCCGGGCGACGCGATTGTGGAGGTGCGCGACGGGATCATGGCGGGGCCGACGTCGACGTTCATCGGGTGTTCGCTGCTGAACTGGTTGATGCTGTCGGTCGTGGATTGGTTGAAAACGAATGGGCATCCGCTGCCGATTCTACGGAGCCAGAATGTGCCGGGCTCGATCGAGGGGAATCGCGCGCTGGCGGAGAAATACAAGGGGCGGCTGAGCCGGCAGCTGGCGTGAAAGGGATCAGGAGATACAAAATGCGATCCGTTGCGCGGCGAGCGTGCAACCTACCTGGGGTGATGCGGTGAACTTCAAGATTGGAGTCGATGGCGGGGCGACAAAGACGGAGTGTATCCTGATTAATGAGACAGGGGAGGTGGTCGCGCGGCAGCTGGCGCCGGGGTGCAATCCGAATGTGGTGGGGGCGGAGCAGGCGCGGTTGATCATCACGGATGCGCTGTGCGCGGTGCTGGCGCTGGCGAAGGCGGATGTGCCGGGGCTGCGCGTGAGCGAGACGCGTTTGTTCATGGCGGGCAGCGCGGGGTTCTGGCGGGAGGTGGCGGGCGAACTGGAGGATTTTGGCAAAGTGACGACGGGGGCGGATTCGCTGCCGGTGCTCGAGCTGGCGACGAACGGCGGGGCGGGGCTGGTGTTGCATTCGGGCACGGGGTCGTTCGTGGGGGCGCGCGATCGGAGCGGCGGCGTGCATTACGCGGGCGGGTTGGGCTGGCGGTTTGGCGATCCGGGGAGCGCGTATGATTTGGGGCGGCGGGCGGTGGCGCGGGCGTTGTTGGAGTTGCAGGGGTGGCTGCCGGTATCGCGGCTGGGGCCGACGGTGCGCGATCACACACCGCTGGGTGAAGCGGCGGATGCGGCGGCGGTGACGCGGTATTTTTATGCGGATACGGAGCCGAATCGAAGGATCGGGGCGCTGGCGCCGGCGGTGCTGCACCTGGCGCGCGAGGGGGATCTGACGGCGCACCAGTTGATCGTGGAGTCGGCGGGCGAACTGCTCGATCTGGCGGTGCGGGTGGCGACGAAGCTGTTTCCGGACGAACCGCTGGACGAGTTGGGGGCGGGGTTGAGCGGACCGATTTTGACGCATCCGGTGGTGTTGGAGGCGCTGGCGCCGCGATCGCCGCTGCCGTTGGTGCCGGTGACGGAGGCGCCGATCGAAGGGGTGAGGCGGTTGTTGATGCGGGGGTGAGGCGGGGGTGAGGCGGGAGGCGAGTGGGGGGAGAACGAGAAAGAGAAAGAGAACGAGAACGAGAAAGAGGGGGTGGATGGGTAAGGCCGTCGCGATGCTCCTATGAAAGGGGGGCGGGGCGTGATTCTGTTCGCCAGAGGCGGAGGCGGCGTTTTCTTCGACGCATGGGATTTTTCGATCGTTTCGCGCAGAAGAAAGCGGCGGCGCAGCCGGCGAATACTGAAATCGTGGCGGGCGCGGTGAAGACGAAGCTGGTGGCGGCGCGCGAGCGGCTCGAGGCGAAGGATCTGCCGGGTGCGATGGCGATTTACGAAGAGGTGCTCGCGACGGACGGCGATCGGCCGGACGTGCTGGTGACGGTGTCGGGCGATCTCGGCGTGAACGGGCACGTGCGGGAGATCGTGGAGCTGGTGGCGCCGCGCTACGACGTGGAGCGGCACGGGCCGGCGACGGGGATCAATTTGTTGCAGGCGTATCTGGTGCTGCGGAACGTGGATGCGGCGCAGCACCTGCTGGACATTTTGTTCGCGTTGAAGCGGCCGGATTTGGAGGAGCGGCTTTATGGGTTTTCGAATGCGATTGCGGAGCTGATGCAGTCGGAGCACGCGCCGATCGATCCGCCGGCCGCGGGGGCGCGCGAGGCGGCGAAGGTGAACCTGGTGAGCATCAGCAAGCCGATCTGGTTTTACGGATTGGAGCCGCTGGCGGAGCAGGTGTTGCCGTCGAAGGAGGCGAGGTTGCGGCGGGTGGCGTTTGGCCAGCTGGCGACGCCGGGGATTGCGAACTGGGAGGAGGCGGCGGAGCGGCCGGAGGACGAGCTGGGGCGGTTGAGCCGCGCGGTGCCGTTGTGGCTGGCGGAGACGTTTTATTTCACGCCGCAGTATGCCTCGAACGCGGCGGTGGGGCTGGCCGGGGGGCATTATGCGCTGTTTCCGACGGAGTGGACGGCGGAGAATCTGCGGCAGCTCGTGGAGACGACGGAGGGCGGGCTCGACTATGTTTTCACGGGGGCGATCCGGCAGAAGGCGGGCGACTACGAGATGATTTTGCGGGTGTGGGAGGTGAAGAAATTTCGCGAGCGAAAGACGTTCCAGGCGCGGTGGACGCCGGCGACGGCGGACGCGGAGCTGGCGAAGCTGCACGAGCAGATTCGCGTATTCATGGAATGGATGCCGGCAAAGAGCGGGGTGGCGTATGCGCCGCCGGCGTCGCCGCGGGCGTGGCTGGAGATGCTGGGGGCGTCGCTGACGCTGTTTCTCGGCGAAAAAAACCTGCTGCCGGCGGCGCAGATTCCGGCGATGGACGAGGTGGTGACGCAGGCGGCGGAAGCGGGGGCGAAGAACGAGGCGTCGTCGCTGGCGTTTTTGACGCTGCGGAACCGAGCGGAAAAACTCGGCGTGGCGGCGCGGATCGAGGCGGCGCTGGCGGGGTCGGCGTTGATTGCGCGGGCGCGGGAGCTGTGA
>JAEZAD010000198.1 GCA_023430565.1 Verrucomicrobiota bacterium | reverse complement strand
GTCCTCGCTCATGCGCCGACCACGCCTCCACATAGCGGCTCGCGAACACCACGTCGAACGTCGCCATCCGCCCGCCATCCTCGAACGCCCCGCGCCCGATCCTCGCTTCCACCTCCGCCGTCACGCGCCGATACAGCGCCGCAAAATATCCGTCCACTGTCCCCCGCTCCCGCGCGATCTCCACGATCGCATCGAGCTGATCGAGCACGTCATCGATCGTCCTCAGCGCCATGTTTCCTCACGCCTTTCTCGTTCCATCGATGCCCAATTTTCGATCGAACGAATACTTTCCCGCCCCCGCCAGGAACAGCAGCAAATAACCAAACGCATACGCGAACGGCATCTCCCCCGCATTCGGACCCGCGAACCGCATCTCATGATGAAACGCCCACGCCACCATCATCGTGACGAATAATCCCAGCGCATTCAGCCGCGTGAACAACCCCACGATGATCATCATCGACCCAAACGTCTCCAGCCACGCCACGAGCACATAGCTGAGTTCCGAACTGATCCCGATGTAGTCGGGAAACGTGTGAAACTCCTTCCGCGCGCCATCGAGCGCGAACAGCTTCGGCACTTTCATCCGCTCGTCCGCCCACCCCGCCAGTTTGCCCCAACCGTGATAACGGATCATCAGCCCCGCCATCACCGCGCGAAACAACAACAGTCCCAAGTCCGCGTTCAGCGGCACAAAGTCTAGCCCCAGAATTCGTTTCATCGTCGGAAAATACTCGCGCCTGCTCCTTACCACCGCTTCGCCACCTCCGTAATCACCTGATACGCCCCCAGCGAAATCATCGCTGCCGCCGCCACCAGCAAACCGGCCAGCGACAACGGCCGCGCCCGCAGCTCGCGATGCGGATTCGTGAAATGAAAATACAGCGCCGCGATCGCCAAAAACGGCAGCATCATGCCCTGCGCAACCGCCCCCCAGAACACCAGGTTCACTGGATTGCCAAACGTCAGAAACACCGTCGTGAACGCCACCGGCAAAATTACGCACGAGATCTTCACCCATCGCATCCGCTCCGCCGGATTCCGGTAGTGCTTCACCCGAAACAGACTCAATCCGTCCGCCAGCAGCCGCGCGTTCGACGCCGTCGCCGCAAAGATCGTCGAATACAACACCGCCACCGCCCCCAGCACGAACAACCACAGGCTCCACTCGCCAAACGTCTCGCGATACATGAACGACAGCGTCTCGATCATCTGGCTGTTCTCCACCGTCATCCCTTTCGCGTGCAGCACCGCCGCACCGAGCAGGTAAAACGCGATCGTCGTCGTCGTGTAGAACGCAAAGCAGATCCACGCATCGACCCGCATCACCCGCAGCCAAGCCTGCGCCCGCGCCTTCCATTCCGCGCTCCCGTCGTCGACGCCGATCTTCCGCGCGTATCCTTTTTCCAAGCACCAATACGGATAGTAGATCAGCTCCGACGCCCCCACGCCGATCAGCCCAAACGCCCCGAACGCCGTCGCCAGGTCCGCCGGCAGATCGAACGACAACCCGCCCGCCACCTGCGCGCCTGTCACCGCATACGGCGTGAATTGCAGCATCCCCACCGCAATCATCGTCGCCACCACGAACACGCCCACCAACACCGTCGAAAACCGCTCGATAAACCCATACCGCCCCAGCACCAGCAGCACCGCGCAACTTGCCGCCACCGCGATCGCCAGCGCGCCCACCGGCACATCGACCCCGCCGAGCTTCAGCGCCGTCGCCGCCCCACCCAGCATGCCCGCCACCTGCGGCACCAGGCACACAAACATCGCCAGCCACACCCACATCACCCACGACACCACGATCCGCGGCCCCGGCAGCGTGTTCAGCCCCTCCAGCGTCGTCCGCCCTCGCGTCACCGCATACCGCCCGAGTTCGATCTGCACGAAAACCTTCACCAGGCACCCGAGGATGATGAACCACAACAGCTGAAACCCCACCTCCGCCCCCAGCTTCGGCGTCACGATCAACTCGCCCGAGCCGACAATGATCGCCGAAAGAATCAGCCCCGGCCCCAGCTGCTTCAACAACCCGCGCAGATCGCGGGGCGCAGGTTCGATCTCCGTGGCGACAGCCGCCACGACAGGAGCAGGAGCAGAAGACATGGTGTGGGGGAAACCGCCGCGCCGCCGCAGCAGGGAAACGATGCGAAGAACAGACGCCAGAGCCCCCCAAACGTTGCAAGCCTCCGCAACGTCGCCGGGAGTGCCAGCGAGGGGTTGACCACTCCCGGTCGCCGCGAGCGCCAGCGCGTGGATGTCCCTCACCTTCCTCCTCCCCCTCTCGCTAAAACGCCCGCAATTTCATCCGGCCCGTCGCGCTCTTCTCGTATCCAAAATTCTGCTCCGATCGCGGCACATACACTTTCTGTTTCTCCACCACCGCTTTCGCCTTCTCCGCCCTGGCCTTGGCCAAACCCCGCAGGTCCATGTCGCGCCCGCGCGCATCGGCCGCCACATCCCGCGCCGTCCAGGCCACCACCACGCCGCGCAGCCACACGACCTCGCGTTGCTCATCGTAAATCCACACCTCGAATCCCCGCCCCCCGTTGATCATCAGCGGCTCGCCCAACAGCCCGCGCACCTCATTCGGCTCCAATCCCGCTTTCAAACCTTCCCACGTCGGCGTTGCGCCCGCGACCGTCGCGCCCCACAGCGCCACCCAGATGCCCGCCAGCCAGCGGATTTCCTTCATGCGCTTCCTATCGCCCGCGCCCCGCGCTCATGTAGCAAACGCGCCTGGTTTAGCCGGCTTTTGACGCCTCCGCGCGTCCGTTGCTCTCCAACTGCCCGACGCTTGCGTCCCCCCGCGTCTCAACGCTCCCGCCCGACGATTCGCGCGATCGCCGCATGCAGCCGTTGCATGTCCACCGGCTTCGTCAGGTGCTCCGAGAATCCCGCCTCGCGGCAGGACTGCAGATCCTCCTCCGAACCGTAGCCGGTAAGACACACCCCCGGCAGATCAGGCCGGCGCGCACGCATCCGGCGAAACAACTGCAACCCGCTTTCGTCCGGCAGGCCCAAATCGGAAATCACGAGCGAATAATCCGCTTTTTGAAACAGGTCCCACGCCGCCCCCGCCGTCCGCGCGTAATCGACCATGTTGCCGCCGTTCCGCAATAGCCGCGCCAGCACCCGCCCCGTATCCTCGTGATCTTCCACCAGCAGAATTTGCAGCGCATTCTCGCTCGCCCCGTTTTGAAACGGGCTCCGCGTCGTCGTCATCTTCGGCAGCTCCGGCGACTGTTCACCCAGGAGCGGCAGCTCCACCCCAAACGTCGCACCACGCCCGGCTCCCTCCGACGACACGGTGATCGTCCCCTGATGCATTTCCACGATCGCCTTCGCGATCGCGAGCCCCAGCCCGAGTCCGCCGTCGCTCCCGCGCTGCTTGCCGCGCCGCTCGACCTGCTCGAAGGGCTGGAAGATCCTGCGCAGGTCGTCCGGCTCGATTCCCATTCCGGCATCCTTCACCTCCACGCGCACGCGCGGTTCCGTCCCCGCGACCCGCCGCGCCGTCAATACGATCGCCGTCTGCGGCGGACTAAACTTGTTCGCGTTCTTCAACAGATTCCAAAACACCTGCTGCAACCGCGGTCCGTCTCCCGCCACGCGACAGTCTTGGGCGCCGTCCAACTCCAGCGTCAGCCGCTGGTCCTTCGCATCCAGATCGCCGGCGACGATCGCCGCCGTCTCCTGCAGAAGCGTCGCCACATCGAGCGCCTGCGCGTCGAGTTTCAGTTTGCCCCGCTCCAAGCGCGTCAGGTCCAGCAAGTCGTCGATCAGCCGGCTTTGAATCGCGACGTTGCGCCGGATCATCTGCAGGTCCTCGCGCGCGTCTTCCGGAATTCGCTCGTCGCGCTCCAGCAAGCCCGCCGCCGCCAGCACCGGCGTGAGCGGCGTCCTCAGTTCATGCGAAAGCATCGCCAGAAACTGGTCCTTCGCGCGATTCGCCGCCTCGATCCCGCGCGTCCGCTCCGCGACCGTCCGCTGCCACCGGATGCTCTCCGCAATCAGTCCGCATTGCGCCGCGATCCACTCCAGAATGTGAAACTGCTCCTCCGACCAGTGCGACGGCTGCGAACTGCACGCCAGCACCACCCCGTAGGGCGCACCGGCCACCCGCAACGGCGTCGCGAGCACCGACCTCACGCTGTCGCCGCGCGTGAACGGCGCCATCAGCTCCGGCTGCTTTTCGAAATCCGATACATACGCCGTCTTCTTCGCCGCCAGCACCACCCCCGCGATCGATCCTTCGCGCGGCCACTCCGCCGGCACCCCGCGGATCCCGGCCCCCGCCGCCTGCGCTTTCAACCGCAGTTTGTCCGGATCCATCCGCAACACCGCGACGCACTCCGCCGGTTTTCCAATCGCATGCAGCGAACGACGGCACACGTCCGCGAGTGCCTCCAGCCCCGTTTCCGGCATCCGCGAAACTTCCAGCAAGCTCTGCAAAATCTCCTCGCGAATCGCGAGCCGCTCGTTCGCGTGCTGCAGCTCCTCGTTTTGCCCGCCCAGCTCCTCCGACTGCGATTCGATCTCCTCGTTTTGCTGCGCCAGCTCCTCCGACTGCACTTTGATCTCCTCGTTCTGCCGGGCTAATTCTTCCGACTGCGCCTCGAGTTCGGCATACTGTTCCCGCAGCCGCTCGTTCTGCACATCGAGCTTCGTCCTCAACGCCAGGATCAGCTGCACCGCCACCGCGCCCACCACCACGTTCACCAGCGTCGTGCCATAGAACAGCCGGGTCTCCGCCAGCGGAATCGCGCCGTCCGCGGCCACATGAAAATACTTCCACACCGCCAGCACCGCGAAAACCGCGGCCATCCCCCAAAGCTGCCACGTCCGTCGCGTCCACACGCACACCAGCATCGGGATCACGAAACTCAACGGCATCGGCAGATCCGCAAATGCCGCCAGCCGCAACCACCCCCAGACGATCGTAATCGCCAGCACGACAGCCGTCGTCGTCACTTCCGAAGGTTGTTGGCTGCTTTTCATGCTCTACCTGCCCCGCTTCTGATAAACACACGGCGCCACGCGCGTCAGTGGCAGCCATTTCGGCGGATGATCCGCTTTCCCCGCGATCAAAAATCCACCCGGCGCCAGCTGGTCGAAGAGCCGCGTCCAGATCTCCTCCGCGCGCTCGTTCTCCAGATAAATCGCCATGTTCCGCCACAGGATCAAATGCCACGGCCCGCGCTCCACCGTCCGAAATAGATTCGCCACTTTCCAGCGCGCCGCATCGCGCAGCCGCGGCTCGATCGCCCCCGGCCCCGCCTCGCCGAAAAACGCCTCACGCCACTCCGGGTCCATCCGCTCCACGTCCTCCATTCGAAACACGCCCCGCCGCGCTTCGTGGATCGCCTCCACGCGACAGTCCGTGCCCAGCAGTTCGCAGTCCGCCAGCCGCCCAGCGCGTTCCAGCAGCATCGCCACCGAATAAAGCTCCTGGCCATTCGAGCACGCCGCACTCCACACGCGCAGCCGCGCATGCCGCGCCAGCAATTCCGGCAGCACCGCGCCCCGCAGCTGCTCAAACACGCTGCGATCTCGAAAAAAATCCGTCACGCCCAGCAGCACGAGACTCAACAGCCGCGGCGCCACCTCCGGCTGCGCCGCCACCGCACGCTCCGCCTCCGCCGCGTTCGCTACCCGCAACATTCGCAGGCACGCCGGCAGTCGCCGGTTCAACGCCCCCCGCCGATACGCCGCCGCCGGCAGCTCGGCGCGCGCCAGGAGCGACTCGAAAAACGCCCGGTCCGCCGGCGATCCGTCCCACGTCCCCGACGCCCGCCCCGCCGGCCGCCCCTCGCCTTTCCAAGCGCGAACGTCCCGGCCCGGCGCCGTGGAAATGCCATGGAAATACACATGTTCGAACTTCATCGCTCTGCTGGGTGCGTGTGTGACTCTGCGGGGGAATCTGCCGGAGAGAGCCTGCGAGAAAAAACTCGCGCCCCTACGAGTCAAATCCTGTCTCCGCCCGCACTGCAGCCCGTGTGCAACAGCTCCGCATTTCTGCCTGCTCCTGCGCATTCACGCTCGCCCGCGCCCCTCTCACCGCCTTCCCACACGCAATTCTCCTCTAGCGCCTCCCTAACGTGCCGATGATAAATGCGGCACATCGGCCGACGCCCCCACCCCGGCCTTCTTTCGCCCCAACTTCGAATGACGAAACTCTCCGGACTTCGCCGCTCCATGCTGCTGATGGTGCTGCCGCCCCTCGTCGGCGCCACGGTGTTCGCCATTTTTCAGGTCCGCCAGCTCTCCAGCAAGGCCAGCGAACTCTCCCGCATCGCCGACCTCATCGACATCGCCACCGACGTCGCCCGCTTCGATATCCTCATGGGCCTCGAATACACGTCCTCGTGGGCCCAATACATCGATCCCAACGCCTCCGCCACTTACCAGCGCCACATCGACGAGAGCGAGCAACTCGTCGCCAAAATCCGCGCCAATCTCCCGCGCGCCAAGGCCGCCGTGCGCAACCAGGCCTTCACCACCCATCTCGAGGAAGCGCTAAAGCTCTACGAGCAGATTCCCGCCATCCGCACTTACTACCTCGCCCGCCGCCCCGGCGACGACCGCGAAGCGCGCACCATCAACAACAACGTCTACACCGCCCTCGCCGGCCCGCTCGGCAACACCATCCGCGCTCTCGTCAACGAATCCAGCGAGCTCCCCATCCGCCTCCGCATCCAGACGCTCATCTGGTGCGCCGACCTCCACAACAACGCCACCACCGAGTCCGGCATGTATTGCTGGGGACACGAGCTCGGCAGCTTCAAGACGTTGGATAACTGCGCCGGCGCCGAGTTCGCCACCCAGATGCGCCGCAACGTCGAGCGCCACCTGCTCGCCAACACCGTTCCCGAACTCCGCCCCTACTTCGAAAAACTTTTCTCCGATCCGATCTATCTCGAGGCCGATCGCATGGTGCGAAAATTCGCCCAGGAAAACGCCGCCACCAAACACCGCTTCGACCCCGCCGGCCTCCCGGCCTGGCGCGAACTCACCGAGGTCAAACGCTACGCCCTCCTCGTCGCCATGCAGCCCCACGTGCTCCAGGAGCTGCAAACCTTCGCGCGCGATTACATCGCCCGCGTGCACAACGAACGCCGCTGGATGATCGCCCTCCTCGCCGGCGTCCTCGTCGTCTCCGGCGCCGTCGCCTGGCTGCTCGGCCGCGCCGTCTTCCACGCCGTCGCCCGCGCCGTTCTCTCGTTGAAACAAAGCATTCAAAACATGCTCGAGGTCACCGCGCAGAGCGCCGACGCCGGCAAGCAACTCGCCGAGGTCGTCTCCCATCAGGCCGCCGCCCTCGAGGAAACCGCCGCCTCGCTGGAGGAGCTTACCAACACGAACCGCCAAAATTCCGAGCACGCCCGCGGCGTCGCCCAGCGCATGAAGGAAACCGACGCCGTCGTGCAACGCGCCACCGAGTCCATGCGCCACCTCGTCGCCGCCGTGCAGCAGATCGCCACCACCAGCGGCCAGACCAAGCACATCGCCAGCACCATCGACGAGATTTCGTTTCAAACCAATCTGCTCGCGCTCAACGCCTCCATCGAGGCCGCGCGCGCCGGCGAGGCCGGCGCCGGTTTCGCCGTCGTCGCCGAGGAGGTCCGCCAGATGGCCATGCGCGCCGCCACCGAATCCGCTTCCATCGCCAAACTCATCGAAGGCGCCCACCAACTCACCGGCGAAGGCGTCGCGCTCAGCGAAAAAGTGAACGCGATCTTCCAGCAGGTCGAAGCCCGGGCCCGCACCGCCACGGGCTGCATGACCGGCATCCAATCCTCCACCGAAGAGCTCGTCCGCGGCATCGACGAAATCAACTCGGCCACCCGCAACCTCGACACGCAAACGCAGCAAACCGCCGCCATCGCGCAGGAAAACGCCTCCACCGCCGCGTTCATCGACACTCAAACCGCTGCACTCGGCTCCAGCATCGCGCTCCTCGAAAATCTGATCGCTCTCGACCAGTCCGCACCCGCCGCCCCGCCGCCCGCCACTCCCACTACCTCCCGGCCGGCTGCGTCTCCCTCGCGCAAACCGGAACCCTCCCTCGAACCCGTCGCCAGCGAATAACGCGAGGCCATGAGACTTCATCTTTCCCTCCGCCGTAAACTTCTCCTCCTGGTCGCGCTGCCACTCGCCGGCGCATTGATTTTTTCCGGCGTCGCCATCGTCCGGCTCGCCTTCGCCTCGCGCGCCCTGCAGCACACCGGCGAATTCGTCGATCTCACCGCCGAACTCGTCTCATTCCGCGGCGCTCTCCTCGCCGAACAGGCCGGCACCTGGGATCGCTACAATCCCAGTCATCCGACTTCGTTCGAGCAGCTCGTCGAAGACACCGACACCGCCGCCCGGCGGTTCTTCGACCACCTCGGCACGCCGCGCGTCGCCCGTCTTCTTTCCACCTCCGTCACCCACGAGGCCGCCGCCCTGCGCCGCGACATCGAAAACCTCTCCGAACCGCGCCGTTTCTTCACCGCGCACGATCGCAACGCTTCCCGCATCGCGCCCGACGCCACCACCCACCGCGCACGCTACGCCGAAGTCTTCGAGCAGGTCTTCGCGCTCATGACCTCCTTGCACGGTCACACCGATTCCGCCCCGCTTCGTTCCCGCCTCGACGGCCTCGTTTGGTCCGGCCGCCTCGCCGTCGCCGCCGAAGTCGAGCGCACCCGCTACGCCCACGGTTTCGAAGTCGACCGGCTCACCGTCGGCGAATTCGTGCGCGTGCTCCACGCCTCCTCCCAAGTCCGCTATTTCGAGTCCAACGCCGCTCTCATGGCGCCCCCCGAGCTCCGCGCTTTCTGGCAAAAAACCGTCGCCGATCCCGCCTATGCCGGTATTCAGACTTTGAGGACCGCTGCCTTCAACATGTCCTCGCCCGAAGCCGTTCCCTTCGCTCCGCCGGTGCGCGAGCGCTGGACCGCCGCCACCGCCGAACGCAACCAACTCCTCGCCCGCGTCGAACCGCATCTCCTCTCCGAACTCCGCGACGTCCTCGCCGCCCAACGCGCCGCCGTGTCGCGCGACCTCCGCCACCGCCTCCTTTTCTTCGCTGCGCTGGCCCTCGTCTCCCTCGTCGTCGCCGCCCTCGTCATCCGGCGCATCGATCGCGTCGTCCGCGCCGCGCTCGCCGGTCTGCACGAGGGCGTGCAGGCGATCTCCGCCGCCGTGAAATCCTCCACCGCCGCCGCCCAACGCCTCGCCCAGGGCGCAGCCAGCGAAGCCGCCGGACTCGAGGAAACCGGCGCCGCCCTCGTCACGCTCACGTCGGTCAATCAACAGAACGTCGACGCCGCCCGTCAGTCCGTCGATCACATGGGTCAGACCAACACCCTCGCCGCCGAATCGCGCCAGACGATGTCCGCGCTCACCGCGACGATGCAGAAGATCTCGGACTCGAGCAACGCCACCCACCGCATCGTGAAAACGATGAACGAAATTTCGTTTCAAACGAGCATCCTCGCCCTCAACGCCTCCATCGAAGCCGCCAGCGCCGGCGCCGCCGGCACCGGTTTCGCCGTCGTGGCCGACGAAGTTCGCAGCCTCGCCAAACGCGCCGCCGACGCCACCGCCGAAACCGGCCGCTTGGTCGACGAATCCCGCGCCGCCATTGTCCGGGGCGACCAGCTTACCAAGGAAGTCGCCGAGGCCCTCCGCGATCTCGAGACCAACGCCTCCGCCTCCGCCGGCTCGATGCGCCTCATTCAAACCGCATCCGAACAGATGTTGACCAACATGCAGCACATCAACACCGGCAGCCGCTCGATGGAAACCATCACGCAGAAGAACGCCGCCATCGCCGAGGACAACGCCACCGCCTCGGCCGCCATCGCCGAAGAGACCGGTCAGCTCACCGCCACCATCGCCAGCCTCGAGGAAGTTCTCCTCGGCCGCCGCATTTAAGCCCCCCCGCTACATCAGACTCACCGGATCGACGTCGATCACCTGCGTCACGTCGTCCGGCCACGCGAACTCCGCCCTCAGTCGCATCAGCTCCGGCACGACTTTCGTCACGCCGTTGGTGAAATACCAGAGCTGCCACCGATACTCGTCCTTGATCTTCTCGATCGGCGACGGCGACGGCCCCTTCAACTCCACCCGGTCGCCCACCTCCTTCTCCACCAGCCGAGCCCACTGCTCCGCGAAGAATTTCAACTTGTCCGGATTCGGCCCGCGAAACACGTGATGAATGAGATGCCGGTAAGGCGGATAATGATACGCCTTCCGGATCGCGAGCTCCGCCGCCGCAAACCCCGCGAAATCCGCCTGCCGTGAAAACTGGATCGGCTCCGCCTGCGGCGTGAAGGTCTGCACGATCACCTCCCCCGCCCGGTCGCCCCGTCCGGCCCGACCCGCCACCTGCACCAAGAGCTGAAACGTCCGCTCGTTCGCGCGAAAATCCGGGATGTGCATCGACATGTCCGCGTCCACCAGCCCGACCAGCGTCACATTCGGAAAATCCAGCCCCTTCCCGATCATCTGCGTCCCCACCAGCACATCGATCTTCCCCGCGCGAAACTGCGCCAGCACTTCGCGAAACCGGTTCTTCTTCGACATCGCATCCGTATCCATCCGCTCGATGCGCGCCTTCGGCAGCACCCGCCGCACCGCCTCCTCCACCCGCTGCGTGCCAAGCCCGCGCCACCGGATGTCCGGCGCCCCGCACTTCGGACACCGCGCCGGCGCCGGCCGCTGGTCCCCGCACAGATGACACCGCAGCATTTCGTCCGCCCGGTGATACGTCATCGTGATGCTGCAGTGCGTGCACTCCTCCACGTGCCCGCATTTCGTGCAGAGCATCGACGATGAATACCCGCGCCGGTTGATGAACAGGATCGTCTGTTCCCGCCGTTCGAATCGCGCCTGCATCCCATCGACGAGCTTCCGCGACAACGTCGTAAACGACCGCTGCCGCATCGCCTCAATCCGTAAATCCACGATCTCGATCTTGGGCAACTGCCGCGCGTCGACACGCTGCGTGAGTTGCAGCAGCCGGTATTTCCCCGCCTCGACATTCACGAAGCTCTCCAGCGATGGCGTCGCCGATCCCAGCAGACACACCGCCCCGTTCAACTTCGCCCGCATTACCGCCACGTCGCGCCCGTGATAACGCGGCGTCTCGTCCTGCTTGTAAGCCGGCTCGTGCTCCTCATCGACCACGATCAGTCGCAAATTCGCCATCGGAGCGAACACCGCCGACCGCGCCCCCACCACCACGCGCGCCTCCCCGGTCGCCAGCGCCAGCCACCCGTCGAACCGCTCGCCTTCGCTCAGATGGCTGTGCCACACCACGCAACGATGCCCCGGCGCGATCGCCTCCAGCCGCGACCGCAACCGCGCCACCGTCTGCGGCGTCAGCGCCACCTCCGGCACGAGAAACACCACCCCGCCGCCCGCCTTCAACGCCGTGTCGATCGCGCGCAAATACACCTCCGTCTTCCCCGAGCCCGTCACGCCATGCAGCAGCGTCACGCCAAATTTATTCTCCGCCAGACTCGCATCCATCCCCGCCACCGCCGCCGCCTGCTCCGGATTCAGCGCATGCGGCTGCGCCGCGACCAGTTCGCCCGCCGCAAAGTCGTCGCCATACGCCACCCGCTCCACCCGCCGCACCTCCTCGCGCAACACCCCGCGCTTCACCAGCGCCGCCGCCGTGGGCGCCGCCACACCCAGCCGGCTCAACACCAGCCCTTTTCGCTGCGGACGAAACTGCTGCACCAAAAACCGATACAACTTCGCCTGCTGCGGCGCCCGTTTCTCCAGCGCCGCCAGCTCCTCCGCACTCAACGTCTGCGCCACCACCAGCGATTTTTCGTGCTTCACCGTCGCGCCATTCCGCACCGCCGCCGGCAGCATCGCTTCGATCACGCTGTCCACCCCGCACGCGTAATACGCGGCCATCCACCGGGCCAGCTTCAGCAGGTCCGGCGGCAGCGCCGGAAACGGATGCAGCACCTGCGCGATGGGTTTCAGTTTCTCCACTGGAAAATCCTTCGGCGCACCAAGCTCGCCCACGATCCCCAGCTTCATCGCCCGCACCACCGGCACCCGCACGAGCGAGCCTTCCACGACATCATCGCTGAGGTGCTCGGGCACGCGATAATGCAGCAGCTTGTCGAACCCCGCGAGCGGGTGAACGCCGACGATCATGCCGCGATCACGCCGCGCAAATTCCCGCGACGCAACACGCTTCCCACCGCGTGTTCCTCGTTCCAGCTTCGTTCCCGTCGTCTCTCCCACGAACGCGTTGACACCCCTTTTCCCGCGACAACAGTGCGCCTCGTGAACATCCCCGCTGCGCGCGAAAAGTTCAGAAAATTTCTCACCCAAAAAGGCCTGCGCGTCACCAATCAGCGGCTCGCGATCTTCGACGCTGCCCTCGCGCAAAAGGAACATTTTACCGCCGAGCAACTTCTCGATTACGCGCGCGACATCGACGACTCCGTGTCCCGCGCCACCGTCTATCGCACCCTCCCGATCATGACCGAGAGCGCGCTCCTGCGCGAAGTCGACATCGGCTCCGGCGAAAAATTCTATCACCCCAGCGAAGAGGGCAGCAGCAACCAGGTCGCCCAGGTCGTTTGTCTCGACTGCGACAAGATCTTCGAGATCAGCGCCCCGTTCATGAGCTGGTATGGCAACACCGTCTCCTCGAAGCTCGGCCTCACCCCGGTCTCCCAACGCCTGCAGGTGAGCGCGCACTGCGATTCCCTCCGGCTCACCGGCACCTGTCCGCGCCGCAGTTGATCGCGCCCATGTCCCGCGCCCACGATCACGAATTCGAAATCGGCTTCTTCGAGACGGTCCTCAAACGCAACCCGTCCTACACCGACGTGGTCGAGATCCTCGGCGGCCTCTACACGAAGCACGGCCGCATCGTCGACGGCCTGCGCATGGACCGCCGCCTCGTCCGCCTCCTCCCCTCGAACGCCACCGCGCACTACAACCTCGCCTGCAGCCTCGCCCTCGTGAAACGCAAGGCCGCCGCGCTGCGCTCCCTGCGTCAGGCCGTCGAACTCGGTTACCGCGACTTCGACTGGATGCAGCAGGACCCCGATCTCGACGGCCTCAAAAACCATCCCGGGTTCATCGCGCTCCTCGACCAGCTCAAACCCCAGAGCTGAGCTCGCTCTGCCGCCGTAGGCCGCCCGCTCGCGGGCGCTACCCTTGCACCCGGTTCAGGCCGCGACGGTCGATTCATCTGACCCCGAACAACTGCTGCAGCACCCACTGCAGGTCCGACGCCGCCCGCCACTGCCCGCGCACCTTCACCGCCAGCGTCTTGCTCCGATCCCGCCGCTCGACCTCCGGATTCGCGTCCATCACCACCGGCCGGTTCATCTCCAGACCTTTCGCCTGCTCCGCCGTCAATGGCGTCCAGCGAAACGGAATCCCGCTCCAGTTGAACTCGATCTCCCACCCGTTCACGATCATCGGCATCGGCTTCGTCACGAGCGACGGATACCGCCGCACGAAATCCGGCACGCCCCGCGTGGCGATGCGCACCGTCGCCGCCGTTTCCATCGCCGCGAAATAATCGTCGAACGTATCCACGCTTCCCGCACGCCACCGGTCCATGAAATCGATCGGATCGATGCCCATCAGGTTCATCCCGTTCCACATCCCGTGGTCGTTCTTGCTGCCGAATTTCCGCGCGTCATACCACGCCTGAAACTCCGTCGTCGCCGCCAGTCCGATCTCGAAGTGCAAGTGCGCCCGCTCCTTCGGAATCATGTAGCCCCCGGAACTGTGCCCCATCAGTCCG
Organism: Verrucomicrobiota bacterium; assembly: GCA_023430565.1. Lineage (GTDB taxonomy): Bacteria > Verrucomicrobiota > Verrucomicrobiia > Opitutales > Opitutaceae > Opitutus. The sequence goes on along the minus strand of JAEZAD010000198.1, from coordinate 10,844 downwards.
ATCGTCTGCCCCCGCGCCACCCGCGCCCCCGGCCGCACCGCGTCCTCGATCCGCGCCAGATGCGCGTAAAGCGTATACACCGCGGGCGACACGTCCGGATGCTCGACCACGACATACCGCCCGTAGCTGCTCTTCCCCGCCACCCGGCTCACGTGCCGCACCACCCCGTCCATCGCCGCGAACACCGCATCGGTCGGCGCGCCCTGCCGGTCGCGCCCCACCGGTTTGATGTCCACGCCTTCGTGAAACTGCGTCCCGCTGCTCCGCACGCCGCCAAAACCGCCCGACGCCGGATCGCCCGAACCCGCGTGCTGCAAATACTCGCTCGGCGCCCGCCGCGCCTCCCACGCCTTGCTCGGCGTCGGCCACACGATCTCCACCCGCGCCGCCGCCATCGCCTGCGCCACGCACGCGAACATCGTCGCGACGATCCAAATTTTTCGTCCGCTTCTCATCGTTTTCTCGCCTCCCGCACGTTCAGCGCCATCCGCTCCAACCGTCGCACCAGCTCCGGCAATTCCTCGTCCGGCAATTCGATAAACACCGCCAACATACCGTCCTCGATCGGCGCTTCGATCGGCCGCGCCCCCACCGCCTCGCCTTCGACCACCAACACCAATCGCCGCCCCTGATTCGCCGCCGTCAGCCGGTAAAGATCGCGGCTCGCCATCGGCGTCAGCCCAAACGTCACGGCCTTTCCCAGCTCCAATTCCGTGAGCTCCACCGTGGCGAAATCATGTTCCGTCAGCACCGGCTTCGGCTCGATCGCCAGTTCCACCTCGCTCACCGGCAACACCACCCGCGTTGCCCCATCCGCCGGCGCTTCCAGATAAAACCGCGGCACCGCCGCCGGCCCCACCGCCACGCGCGGCGCCTGACACCCCGCCGCCAGCAGCGCGATCAATGCCACCGCGCGCCCGATCATTTCGTCGCCGCTTTCTCCACGCGCACGTTCCACTCCGCGCCATAGCCGATTCCGTGTCGCTCCGCGAAATTCCCCATGTTCAACGCCAACGACACATTCAAGAGGCTGTTCAGATACACCAGCGGCTCACCCTCCGGCACATCCCCAAACGTCCGCGCAAACGGCATCTCGCCTTCGTAAACCGTCTCGCTCCCGCGCCGGATCGTCACCCGCAGCCGCTCGCCCGGCTGCACGCCGAGCTCCGCAAAAAGTGTCTCCCCGAGATTGGTCCACACGTTGCCGAATTGAAAATCCAGATACGGAATCGTGCCGATCAACGCCGCCCCCTCGCGCCGCGCCTTCTCATGCGCGAGCGCCACCACCTTCGCCTCCAACACCGGCCCCACCTCCTCGAAGGTCACCACGCCCGCCGCCAGCCGCGCCCCCGTGTAGGCATACACGTCGCGCCCGTGAAACGTGTAGGACTTCTCCGAGTCCTTTCGCCGGTTTCTCGCCTCGTCGATTTCGCGCACCGCCTCGATCCCGAGTTCCTCCGCCACCAGCGTCCACGTGCCATTGTCCGGCCCCACGAAGAAATGCCCGCTCTTCGTTTTCAACACGACCGATTTCCGCTCCGTGCCCACGCCGGGATCGATCACCGACACGAATACCGTCCCCGCCGGCCAATACCCCGCCGTCTGCTTCAACCGATACGCCGCCTCCCACACGTCGAAGGGCGTGTTCTCGTGGCTCAAATCGTGGATCGCCAGCCGCGGACTCACCCCCACCGCCACGCCTTTCATCGCCGCCACCGCGCCGTCCTTTGTGCCAAAATCCGTCTGCATCACCAGCGCCCCTTCGCCACGCGCCAGCGCCGCGCCCATCAGTAAAACCGCGATCATCCTGTTCATGCCGAAACCTCTTTCGCCTCGAACGCCGACATCACTTCCGTCCCCACCGAGTCCGCCAGCAATCGCCCCCGGTTCGTCAACTGCACCACGTCGCCTGCTCTCCGCGCCAGCCCTTCCTCCACCAACTGCGCCACCACGCGCTCCACTTCGCTCCACGGCGCCGCCGGCGCCCGCTCGCGCCACTCGCGCACGTTCACGCCCGCATTCATCCGCAACCCGAAAATCATCGCATCCTCCGCCAGCAACTCCGGCGTCAACTCCACCGCATCCTCCGTCACCCGCCGCCCGCTCGCCACATGCTCCAGCCATTGATCGAGATCCGCCACATTCCCCCCCCGCCGCTCCGCCTGCTGCGACGCCGCCGACGGCCCGAGTCCGACCCACTCGTGCATCCGCCACGTGTTCAAATTATGGAGACACGCGTGCCCCGGCCGCGCGAAGTTCGACACTTCGTATTGCGCATAACCCGCCTCCGCCAGCCGCGCCCACGTCGTCTCGTAGAGCCTCGCCTCGTGCTCGACGTCGAGCTTCACCCGTCCTTGCGAAAGTTTCACCCACAGCGCGGTGTCCTCCTCGAAGGTAAGGCAATACGTCGACAAATGGTCCGGCTCGAGGGCCACCGCTTCGCGCAAATCCGCCAGCCACTCCGCCTCCGTCTGTCCCGGCAGTGCAAACATCAGATCGAGGTTCACGCTCGCGAAACCCGCCGCGCGCACGCGGTCATACGCCCGAAAAATCTGCTCGCGCGAATGCTGCCGCCCCAGCCCGTCCAGCAACGCCGGCTGAAAACTCTGCGCCCCCATCGAAATCCGCGTCACCCCCGCGTCCTTCAACGCCGCCAGCCGCTCCTTCGTCACCGACCCCGGCGCCATCTCCACCGTCCATTCCGCCGGCTCGGCACCGAATCGCACACGAATCGATTCCGCCAACCGCCCCAAATCCCGCGCCGACAGCAACCCCGGCGTGCCGCCGCCCCAAAACACCGTCGTCACCGGGCGCCCCCAATTCACAAGTTCCGCCTCGCTCGCGACACCGTCGAGGAACCTTTGCACACCCTGCGCGGTCGGCTTGGTTTGATAGAACGCGCAGAAGTCGCAGGTCGAAGCGCAGAACGGCACGTGCACGTAGAGTCCCAACGGTTTGGCCGTCGCAGCTTTGTCTTGCTCTGATGCGATGTGACTCATTACTAACCCGACTCGGTCCGCCCGTTTCTCACGCTCAATTTCGCAATGCATACCAACCGTATTTTTCCCGCGAGAAAATTCCTTCTCGGGCTCGGCCTCGCCCTCAGCGCGCTTCTCTTTTCCGGCTGCCAGTCGATGGTTCTGTCGAACCTCACGCCCGGCTCGCTCCCCGAAAACCCATCGCAGATCTACACGTTGACCCTGCGAGCGACGCCCAAGACTTCCGCCATCCCGCCGGAGTCCATCGAGCCCAAGATCGTCATCGACGGCCAGAACCACGCGATGACCAGGAGCCCCCTCGGCGAAAACCTCTACGAATTCGACTACCAGCTCCCGCCCGGCCGCGACCAGCTCGCCTACTACTTCCTCGTCGATTACAAGATCAAGGGCGGCGAGGGCCAGCTCAACAACGGCCAGGCCTACACCGGCATCACCCACGCCAGCGTCGTCCGGCGCTACGTGCTCTCCCTCGAAGTCAATCGCGGCCCCGTCGGTTCACGCATCAGCATCCTCGGCCGCGGGTTCACGCCGCAGGACGCCGTTTATTTCGACAACACGCCCGCGCGCACCGTCTTCGAATCGCCCAACGCCATCAGCTTTTTCGTTCCCGCGCTCAGCCCCGGTCAAAACTATCGCGTCACCCTCAACAGCCCCTCGGGCAATTCGCCCGTCGGCACCTTCCGGGTCGACGCCGCGAGCGTCACCATTTCCCCGACCTCGCTCACCCTCCGCACCGGCGAATCGCAATCCGTCACGTTCACCGTGCCGAACGTCGCGCCCCCCGGCGGACTCCTTCTCGATGTCACGACCGACATTCCTGACAGTGTCATCATGCCCGAAGTCATCGTGCCCCAGGACCAGAACACGATCACCGTCAACGTCCAGGGCGGTCAGCCCGGCAACGGCAGCCTCTTCCTCAAAGGCTATGGCTCCGGCGAGGTGACGATCCCGGTCACCGTCACCGGCCGCTGAATACACCCTCAGCTCTCTCTCCGTCGGGCGGGTCTTCGACCCGCCCTTTTGTTTTCACGGCCGACGGCGACCCCGTCACGCGCTCCTCGTTTTCTGAAGGTGAACGCCTCGATCCCCTCCACGAAATCGACGTGCTCTCTCTCTGCGTCCTTTGCGCTCTTTGCGGTAAATTCCAACTGCTTTTCAGGATTATTCTGAGCGAGGCGAAGCATCCGCCCGGCCGGCACTGAGCTCCAGCGTCACCACCACCGGCCGGTGATCGCTCGCTTCCCGCACGCCGTCGCCATCGTAAATCTTTGCCGCCCCGTCCTGGACCGCCGGCGCCAGCCCGGGTGACACCAACACGTGATCCACCCGGGTGTAGTTGTCTTCTTTCTTATACGCGTGCGTCCACGCCTCCCCTCGGGAATCCGCCGCCGGCAGCAACTCGGCGATCACCGTCTCTCCACGCCGCCGCATCCGCTGCAGCGCCTTGCTCGCCTTGTCGTCGTTGAAATCGCCCACGATCAGGAACCGCGCCGCCGCCGGCTTCGGAAACCGCCGCAGGATCTCGTCGCGAATCGCCGTCGCCTCGCCCTCGCGCCGCACCGCCGATCGCGGATCGTCCGCTCGATCCGTGTATCGGCTTTTCAAATGCAGCCCGAAGAGCGTTACGTCGCCGCCCGTGGCCTCGAACCGCACCTCGATCAATCCCCGCCTCGTTCTCTCCTGCTCGCCAAAATAGCGAAATTCCAGCTCCGCGTGTCGCTCCACCGCCGCAAACGCCCGCCGCGACAACACCGCCACCCGCCGCGCCTCGTCCGCCGCCTCCATCACGACCGCATGCGGATACTCGATGCCTTCCCGCGCCAAATCCCGCTGAAGCTCCCTCAAATACTCCTCGCCCCCGACTTCCTGCAGCACGAGCACGTCCGCATTGAGCGCCCGGATGACCTTCCGCAACGCCGTCTTCTGCACCTCGGGCTTCGGATACTCCTTCCGATACCCCGCCTCCGTCATCCGATCCGCCGCCCCATAGTTCTCCACATTATACGTCGCAACCGTCAGCGTTTCCGCCCGCAGGCCGGCGACGACACCGCACGCCACCCCCAACCAGAAAAGGACCCGCGGCGTCTTCCTCATCTCCGTTCCCTCCGCTTCCTCTGTAGAAACCAGCCCTTATCCCGCCGTCACCAACGCCCGCTCCCGCTCCACCAGCGTCGGATGCGAGTAGTGAAACCCGCTGAACCACGGATGCGGCGTCAGATTCGACAGGTTCTTCTGCGCCAGCTTTCGCAGCGCCCCGACCATCGGCCCCGCCCCGCCGACCGCCTCCTTCGCAAACGCATCCGCCTGGTATTCATATCGCCGCGACAACAGATTCGTGAACGGCGAAAACCAGAACGTCACCACCCCGCTCAACAGCCCGAACAACAAAAACGCCGGCGCCAGCTCACCCGGCGGAAACCCAAACGCCGGATTGAACCACGGGCTCGCCGCCAGCCACGCCACCACTGCAAACGCCCCCAGCATCATCGCAGCCGACATCGCCAGCATCTTCGGAATATGCCCGCGCCGGTAATGCCCGATCTCGTGCGCCAGCACCGCCTCCAGCTCCTCCGGCGTCAGCTGCGCAATCAACGTGTCGAACAACACGATCCGCCGAAACCGGCCGAAACCCGTGAAATACGCGTTCGAATGCGCCGACCGCTTGCTGCCGTCGATCACCTCGATCGTCCGCGCCTTGAACCCCGTCCGGTCCCCCAGCGCCAGCAGCCGCGTCTTCAGCTCGCCCTCCGGCAGCGGCGTCAACTTGTTGAACAGCGGCAGGATCAGTTTCGGATAAAGCACCAGCATCAGTAACTGAAATCCGAATACGAGCGCAAAGCCCCACACCCACCACGTCTCGCCCGCCCAGCGCACGAGCGACAACAGCGCCCACAACAGCGGCCAGCCGATCGCAAACGCCAGCGCCATTCCCTTCAACCGGTCCGCGATCCACAACTGCGGCGTCGTCTTGTTGAACCCATGCCGCGACTCCAGTCGAAACGTCTCCCACCACTCGAACGGCAGCGAGGGCAGTGACAACAACGTCCCCGCGATCAGAATAAACAGCGCCCGCGTCCACACCGCATCCAGATCGCCCCAGCCGACAACATGCCCATACAACCACGGCAGCACGCCCCCAAACACGAACAACGCCAGCACCAGCGTATCGAAAACCGTCGTCAACATCCCGAACCGCGACCGCGCCAGCGTGTAACGCACCGACTTCGCATAAGTCTCCCCATCCATGATCGCCGCCACCGCCGGCGGCGGGGCCGACGCATGCCGCCGCACCTCCGCGCGGTTCAGGGCCGTCAACACCAGTTCACCCGCCAGTCGCAGCACCAGCAGCGCCGCCGTAATCACGAGCACAAGTAGCATCGCGCCAACGCATCCGACTTTCCCCCCACCGCCAACCGCAAATTCGCCTCCTCCTCCGTCCTTCCTCCATGGAAGCGCGGCGCCCCCACCGCGCCCCGCCCCCCCGACCTCCCGAACTCCGATCTTCGATTTCCGCGCCGTCCCGCCGCGCCGCCCCGCTCCGAATCTTTGATTGAAAACACCTCCCGCGGCAGCATCGTTCGCCCGGTGGAAGCCACGGACAACAAACCCTCCTTCGAGACCGCGCTCGCGCAGCTCGAGTCCATCGTCGAATCGATGGAGTCCGGCGAAATCCCTCTCGCCGAGCTGCTCGCGAAGTTCGAGGAGGGCAACAAACTCCTGAAGATCTGCGAGTCGCGCCTCAAAGACGCCGAACTCAAGATCGAACTGCTCAAGAAGCAGAAGGACGGCGTCGCTTTCGCCCCATTCGAAACCACCAGCGAGGCCTGACCGCCCTCGTCCCGCTTCCGCCGTTGATGAACGACTCCCCCACTGCCACGCCGTCGCGCCTCCTGCCGACCCTTCAAGGCCCCGCCGACGTCAAGGCCCTCCCCGTCGCCGAACTCCCGCGCCTCGCGCAGGAAATTCGCGACGAACTCATCGCCGTCACCGCGAAAAACGGTGGCCACATCGGGCCCAATCTCGGCGTCGTCGAGCTCACGATCGCGCTCCATCGCGTTTTCGACAGTCCCACCGACCAGTTCGTCTTCGACGTCGCCCACCAAGGCTACGTCCACAAGCTCCTCACCGGCCGTGGCGGCGACTTCTTCAAAAAACTCCGCCAAACCGGCGGCGCCAGCGGCTTTCTCACCCGCTCCGAAAGCCCCCACGACGCCTTCGGCGCCGGACACGCCGGCACCGCCCTTTCCGCTGCCCTCGGCATGGCCACCGCCCGCGACCTCCGCGGCTCCTCCGAACACGTCGTCGCCCTCTGCGGCGACGCCGCGTTCACCTGCGGCATCACCCTCGAAGCACTCAACAACGTCGTCAGCTCCACCAAACGCCTCATCGTCATCCTCAACGACAACGAGTGGTCCATCGCCAAGAACGTCGGCGCCATCTCCAGCTACCTCAACCGCATCAGCACCAGCCCGACGTATAACAAGTTCCACCACGACGTGGAAAAGTTCTTCACCAGCTTCCCGACGGGCGTGGAGATGAATCGCGTCTACCAAAAGTGGAAACGCGAAACGAAGGACTTCTTCGTCGAATCCTCCCTCTTCGAAAAGTTCGGCCTCCGCTACCTCGGCCCGGTCGACGGCCACAACCTGGACGCGCTCGTCAAGAACCTCGAGTTCGCCAAGCACTGCGACGTCCCCGTCCTCATCCACGTCCTCACCAAGAAGGGCAAGGGCCTCGAAGCCGCGGTCAACCATCCCGAGAAATTTCACGGCGCCAGTCCTTTCGATCCCGTCACCGGCGAGAGCACCAAATCCTCCGCCCACACCCCGCCAAACTATCAGGACGTGTTCGGCCACGCCCTCGCCCGCTTCGCCCAAAAAGACCCTTCCATCGTCGGCATCACCGGCGCCATGCCCAGCGGCACCGGCCTCAGCCATCTCGCCACCGCCGTGCCGAGGCAATTCTTCGACGTCGGCATCGCCGAGGAACACGCCGTCCTCTTCGCCGCCGGCCTCGCCACCAAGGGCATCAAACCGGTCTGCGCGATCTACTCGACTTTCCTCCAGCGCGCCTACGACCAGATCATTCACGACGTCGCGCTGCAGAATCTCCCCGTCACCTTCTGCATGGACCGCGCCGGCCTCTCCGCCAACGACGGCCCCACGCATCACGGCCTCTTCGACCTCGCCTACCTCCGCTGCGTCCCCAACGCCACCGTCATGCAGCCAAAGGACGAAGACGAGCTCGTCGACATGCTCCACACGAGCATTCACCTCGGCTCACCCGCCTTCGTGCGCTATCCCCGCGGCGCCGGCACCGGCGTATCCATAAAATCACAACCCGCCACGCTGCCCATCGGCCAGGCCGAGGTCATTCGTCAGGGCTCGAACATCATGCTCTGGGCTCTCGGTTCCATGGTGCAGGACGCCCTCAAGCTCGCCGCCCGACTCGAAACCGAGGAAAACCTCTCCGTCGGCGTCGTAAACGCCCGCTTCGTCAAGCCGCTCGACCGCACGCTTCTCCTCAGCCACGCCGCGTGCATCCCGCTCATCGTCACGCTCGAGGATCACGTCGTCACCGGCGGCTTCGGCAGCGCTGTCCTCGAAGCCCTGCAGGAAGCGAACTGCCCCACCGCCGTCGAGCGCCTCGGCTGGCCCGACAAATTCGTCGAACACGGCAGCAGCGTCGAAATCCTCCGCGCCGCCTACGGTCTCGCCCCCGACGACATGTATCGCCGCGTCCTCGACCGCTGGCGCCACCTCAGCGCCGAACACGTCGCCGCCGACGTGTAGGGCCGGATATCCCGACCGCCGCTCCGAAAAACAAAACACCGCGCGAATCCAAGGATTCGCGCGGTGAAACCAAATCAGCGGATCGCGTGGGGCTATTTCTTCTCCGCCATTCCCGCGCCGCCGCACTGCTCGCAGTTCTTGCCCGCTTCCATCGCCTTGACGCAGCAGCCATGGCCGCAGTCTTTCCCGTCTTTCTCCGCTTTCGCGCAGCAGGCGGCTTTCTTCGGTTCGGCCGTGGCCGGTTTGTCTTCAGCGAGCGCGTAGCCCGCGGTCAAAAACAACGCAGCTATCAGAGTAACCAGGATTTTCGGGAGTTTCATGATTGATGGGGGTTCGGCCGTCACCGTATCTCGATGCTCCGCCGCTGCAACCGTTCTGTGCAGCGCATTGACGCCCCTCGGCCCCCCGGTCTTTCCTCGCCCGATGCGCTGGTTCTTCGCGCTCAACGAAAACTCCCCCGGCTTCTGGGACTACGTCAACCTCACCCAGGTCGCCGTTCATACCGCGCGCCAACACACCTCGCTCGAGCCCGTGTGCATGTATGACGGCGAGGAAAACGCCCTCACCGCCTGGCTCCGCGCCGTCGGTGTTCCCATCATTCGGCGCACCACCTTTCTCGGTGCCATCACCCTTCAACTCTCGCCCATCCTGCGCGGCACTTACCTGCGCCTCGAAATCCCCGGCATCTGCCGCGAACAGGGCTGGAACGACGAGTTCGCCTTCTTTTCCGACTGTGACGTGATGTTTCAATCCGACGCCGCCGAAATCCTCCGGCCGCTTCGCCCCCGCTTCGTCGCCGTCGCCCCCGAAAGCGATCGCAGCGACCTCGTCAACTTCAACGCCGGCGTCATGCTGATCAACGTCCCCGCATGGGAGCAGGAACTGCCCGCGATGACCGAGCTCTTCCGCACTCGCACCGCCGCGATGGGCACGCCGCCTGACGATCAGGTGCTCCTCCAAACTCACTTCGCCGGCCGCCTCGATCCCCTGCCGCTCGAGCTGAACTGGAAAGCCTACTGGCCCGACACCGAACGCGCCTCACTGCTCCACTTCCACGGCCCCAAGCCCGCGCACAAATACATGCTCCTCAACCGCCGCGCGCCCGCCTCCCTTCAGGCGCTCGCCAGCCCCCACTTTTATCGCGCCGTGAGTCGCTGGGATTCCGCCCTGCTCGAAGCGCTTGAGTCCGTGCCGCTGCCCGACGTTCCCGAAACCCGCCGCATCGAACCCGGCTTCGAAGGCTTCGACGATGTCACCGGCATCGGCGTTCCCGAAGGCCCGTTCCCCGCAATCATGCTGCCGGTCGTTCGCTGGGGCGTCGCACCCGCCACCGAGGTCATTTTCACCGTTCCGCCCGGCAAACGCGCCCGTTTCGAAACCTCCTTTCAGTGTCCGCATCTCGACCAGGTCGTCACGATCTCTCTCGGCGACCAGGAACTCACGCGCATTCCGATCCGCCGCATCTCCGATCCGCACCCGGTGGCCATCGACCTCCGCGCCGCGCCCGGCCAGCATCGCCTTCGCCTGAGCTACGCCCGCAGCTATCCGCAGAGCAACGGAGACCCCCGCGCCCTCGCCGTGCTCTATCGCACCCTCCGCATCACATTCGGAACGTAGCCACGAGCGTGAGCGAGGTTCGCAACGAGCCTGCCTTGGTGCGTGATCCTCTGTGGGTCGACTCCGGCTCCGACTCCGCCCGCCGATGAAACCCAAAGATTCCTTGTTGCCGTCCCTGCAAACATTCCTTTGCTTCCGCCCGTTCCTCTGCGGGCGTAGTATATCGGCTATTATGTGGGCTTCCCAAGCCTGAGAGGAGGGTTCGACTCCCTCCGCCCGCACCAATTATCGCGCAGCGATAATTGCCCGCCGTAGCCCAAAGGGCGAAGGCGGGCCATAACCCCCAGCCAGGCAGGCCTCACGTCCCCCTCACGAATACGACCGCCGCGCGTCCAGCGCGCTCTTCAACGTCACCGAGTCCGCATAGAGCACGCCGCCACCGCTCGGCAGCCCAAACCCGATCCGCGTCACCTTCACGTCCCGCCCCTTCGCCGCG
>JAEZAD010000180.1 GCA_023430565.1 Verrucomicrobiota bacterium | reverse complement strand
CGTTACGGATGGCGGGTTGATCGGGGCGGGTCGGAGGAAATGGTTTCGGGCGTTCCGAAGCGTTTCCGCACATCGAGAGGACCTGTGTCATGAAAATCCTGCGACCCGTCATGCGCCATCTGCGCTGGCTGAACCTGCCGACTGTCACGTTGCTCGCGCTGCTGCAGCGCACGCCCGTGGTTCGTGTTTTGATCGCGACCGAGGAATTCGTTTTGGCGTCGCCGATCGGGGCGGTGCTGAAGTCGTTTGCCGCAGTCGCGGCGTCGCTCGGTGCGGTGCATTCGCTGGCGGGCGCGACGCAGCTGGCGACGACGAGTCCGAGTCCGTTTGCGGCGACGGCGGGCACGCCGGTGACGATCGGTTTCAGCATCACGGGGACGCTGTCGGAGCCGGAGACCTGGACCGTGGGGGGCGCAGTGCCGCCGGGGCTCACGTTTCAAGGCGGTGCGACGAGCGGCACGATCGCCGGGGCGACGCTCACGTTGAGCGGCACGCCGACGGCGGCGGGCAGCTACGTTCTGACCCTGAAGGCGACGGATACGCCGACGTCGACGTCCACGCCCGACTACAACTATACGATCAATGTGACGGGCGGCTCGTCGGACACGGCGCCGGGCATCACGACCCAGCCGCAAAGTCAGACGGTGAACGTCGGCGCGGACGTGACGTTCACGGTGGCGGCGTCCGGCATTCCGGCGCCGACCTTGCAGTGGCGAAAGGACGGTGCGGATATGGCGGGCCAGACGGGAACGACGCTGACGTTGAGCAACGTGCAGGCGTCGGCGGCGGGTGTTTACACCGCGGTCGCCACGAATGCGGCGGGATCGGCGACGAGCAGCGGGGCAACGCTGACGGTGACTACGCCCGGGGCGGGTGCGCCGAACACGCCGCCGAATGCGGGGGCGTTTGCATCGAGTGGGACGGAGGTGACGGTGTCGTGGCTCGCACCGGTCACGGGGACGGCGCCGACAGGTTACAAGTTGGAGCGGGCGATGGATGAGACGTTTGGCGCGGGGCTGACGAGCTTCGATCTCGCGGGATCGACCTCGTATGTGGACACCACAGCCGCGGCGAACACGACGTATTTTTATCGGGTTTCAGCGGTGAATGGCGGGAGTGCGTCGGCGCCGACGGCGGCGATGCGCGTGCAGACGCCGGGGGGAGTGGGTGCGGGGCGGCTGCGCTTCGCGAGCATTGCGACGCGGGCGTATTGCAGCACGGGAGACCGTGTGCCGATCGGCGGGTTTGTGATCGGGGGCACAGCACCGAAGCGGGTGTTGATCCGCGCGGTGGGGCCATCGCTGGCGGCGCAGGGCTTGGCGGAGTCGGAGTTGTTGAGCGATCCGGTGGTGGAGCTGCATCGCGGGGCGCCGGTGGTGGCGGAGAACGACAACTGGACGACAAACGACAACGCGGCGGAGATCACGACGGTTGGGGCGCAAATCGGCGCGACGCCGTTACAGAGCTCGGACACGACGTCGGCGGCGTTGCTGACGACGCTGAACCCGGGCGCGTATACGTTCATCGTTTCGGGCAAGAACGGCAGCTCGGGCATCGTGCTGCTCGAGGTGTATGATGCGGATTTGAGCAACGAGGATTCGACCTTCAAAGGGATCGCGACGCGGGCCTATGGCGAAGGAGGCAATCGTGTGCCGATCGGCGGATTTGTGGTGACGGGCGAAGGCACGAAGCAGGTGCTCGTGCGCGCGGTGGGGCCGACGTTGACGACACAAGGTCTCGCGGAGGCGAGTGTGATGGGTAATCCAACGGTTGAGCTGCACGCGGGCGTGCCGGTGATTGCGATCAATGATAACTGGGCTCAGAACGCGAACGGGTCGGCGATCGTGACCGAGGGCGCGCGGATCGGGGCGGGCGCGCTGGTGAGTTTCGATGCGAATTCGTCGGCGATGCTGCTCAAGCTGCGACCGGGCGTTTATAGTTTTATTTCACGCGGGCGCGACGATGGGGCGGGGATCGTGCTCGTCGAGGTGTTCGATGCGGATTGAGCGGTCGAGTGGTTCATCCACTCGCTCACGTTCGTAGCCACGGTCGAGTGGACCGCTTGCTGGTGCTCGCAGCCACGGTCGAGCGGACGGCTCGCTGGGCAGTAGGTGGCGCGCTTGTCGCGCAACGGGTGGTGAGCGGTGGAACGTGGCGCGGCGAGCGCGCCACCTACCATGTCGACGTCAGCCGGAGATGTTGAAGCTGCTGCTGACGGAGAAGACGGCGCTGACGATCGCGACGGCGATGAAGCAGACGAGCACGAAGACCATGAGAAGGACGCCGCTCGCGATGACCTTGGTGAAGAGGTTGAGCTTGTTGGTGACGATCTTCTGGTAGCTTTGCGCGATGTTCTGAAGGCTCGGGACGACGTTGCCGGTGTTTTCGCCGACGGCGAGTCGGTCGAGGACGAGGTCGGGGAAGCAGTTGGTGCGGGTGAGCGCGAGCGAGAGCGATTCGCCTTCGAGGACGCGATCGGTGGCTTCGTCGAAAGCGCGGCGGTGAACGCGATTCGAGATCTGGCGCTCGGTCATGCGAAGGGCGTCGGCGGCGGTGATGCCGTTGGCGAGGAGCACGGAAAGAGTCTGGCTGAAGGCGAGAACGGATTGAGCGATGACGAAGGGGCCGACGAGGGGGAGGCGGAGGAGCCAGGCGTCGGTGGCGGCGCGGCCGACTTCGGTTTGGCGCCAGCGCCAGAAGGCGAGTCCGCCGAGCACGAGTCCGATGGCGATGAACGGGCCGTAGTGCAGCGCGAACTGCGACGTGCCGACGAGCAGGCGGGTGGAGAGCGGGAGTTCGCTGCCGAGGGAGGCGAGCAAGGTCTGGAGTCGCGGGAGGAGAAAAAACAGGAAGAACATGCTGACGCCGATCGCGACGAACACCATGAACACCGGATAAGCGAGGGCGGCGACGAGCTGGCGGCGGAGTTCGCGCTGTTCGTTGAGGTGGGCGATGAGGCGGCTGAGGGTGTCGTGAAGCGAGCCGGTGGCCTCGCCGGCCTGGATGAGGTTGATTGTGGCGGGATCGAAGACGGCGGGAAAATCGGACATCGCGCGCGAGAGCGGCGCGCCTTCGCTGAGGCGTTCCCAGAGGGCGGCGCAGAGCGTGCGGAGCGTGGGCTCCTTGATGCGCGTGGAGAGGAGACGGACGGCTTCGCCGGCGGACATGCCGCTGGTGATGAGATCGTGAAGCGAGTCGAGAAAAGGAAGACGTTGGTTGCGATTGAGGGCGCCGGCGCGGCCGGAGGGTTTGGCGATGACGGCTGGCGTGGCGGTGGGCTTCGGCGATTTGGCGGATTTTCCGGCGGCGACTTCGCTCGTGGAAATCACCTGGAGGCCGCGGGCGGCGAGGAGGCGCAGGGCGTCGCGGCGGCTCGGGGCTTCGAGCGTGTCGGACACGTTTTGGCCGGCGCGGTCGCGGGCGGTGTAGGTGAAGCGGGGCATGCGTCAGAGCAGGTCGATAAACTCTTCGAGCGTGAGATCGGCATCACGAAGGATTCGATTGAACAAGCCCGGTCCGATCTGTTCGCCGGAGTGGACGGGAACGACGGTGGCGCGTCCGTCGCTATGTTGGAGAAAATGGTGACTGCCTTTGATCCGTTTCACCGCGAAGCCGCCGCGGCGAAGTGCCGCAATGATCTCCCGGCCGCGCAGTCTCGGATGCCTGGGCATCAGCCGACGGCGATTTTTTGGACTCCGACGAACTCAGTCGTCGTTTTAGGATCGCCGTAAACTTCGCGGCAAAGGTCGATCGCTTCGCCGATCCGCTTCATGAGGACGTCGAGTGATTTGGCCTGCGTGTGGCAGCCGGGAAGAGAAGGAACCGAGGCAACGTAGAAGCCGGCGGAGTCGCGTTCGATCACGACACTGAACTCGCGTTTCATGAGCGGAGTTTCGGCAGAACGCAGGACCTGTCAACGGGCTCACTTCTCGGCGACGGTGATGACGCGGAGGACTTCTTCCATCGTGGTGTGGCCGGCCCGGACTTTTTCCCAACCGCTTTGGCCGAGGGTGCGCATGCCGTTCTTGCGGGCGGTGTCGGCGAGGGTGCGGGTGGATTCGCGTTTCAGGACGAGTTCGTGCATCTCGTCGTTGAGGCGGAAGATTTCGAAGAGGCCGATACGGCCACGGTAGCCGGTGCCGCGGCAGCGGTCGCAGCCGACGGGGGAGTTGAGCGCGGTGACGAGCTCGGCTTCGGTTTCGGAGACGCCGAGGATGGCGAGGTTTTCGCGGAGCTTGATGTTGTTGACCGGCGCGGGCCGGGAGCACTCGGAGCAGAGGCGGCGAACGAGGCGTTGAGCGATGACGAGCTCGATGGCGGAGGCGACGAGGAAGGGCTCGATGCCCATATCGACGAGACGCGTGATGGCGCCGGGGGCGTCGTTGGTGTGGAGCGTGGAGAACACCAAGTGGCCGGTGAGCGAGGCGCGGATGGCGATCTCGGCGGTGTCTTTGTCGCGGATTTCGCCGACCATGATGACGTCGGGATCCTGGCGGAGGACGTGGCGAAGGGCGTCGGCGAACGTGAGGCCGATTTCGGGGCGGACCTGCATCTGGTTCACGCCGGGGACTTCGTATTCGATGGGGTCCTCGATGGTGATGATGCGGAGGTCGGTGGAATTGATTTTGCGGAGGAAGGCGTTGAGCGAGGTGCTCTTGCCGGAGCCGGTGGGACCGGTGACGAGGATGATGCCGTGGGGGTAATCGAGGATGTTGGTGATCTGGGCCTGCTCTTCGGCGGACATGCCGAGGCGGTCCATCGAGTAGGCTTCCTTCTTTTGGTTGAGCAGGCGGAGCGAGATGGATTCGGCGTAGATCGTGGGGATGGTCGAGACGCGGATATCGAGGACGGTGTTTTCGGCGCGGAAGTTGATGCGGCCGTCCTGCGGGAGGCGGCGTTCGGAGATGTTGAGGCGCGCCATGATT
The DNA here is from genome assembly GCA_023430565.1 of Verrucomicrobiota bacterium. Taxonomy (GTDB): domain Bacteria; phylum Verrucomicrobiota; class Verrucomicrobiia; order Opitutales; family Opitutaceae; genus Opitutus. The sequence goes on along the minus strand of JAEZAD010000180.1, from coordinate 889 downwards.
TTGAGGCGCGAGATGATGGCGTCCTGGAAGCGTAGCAGGTTTTCGGGGACGGGGACGGGGACGAGGAGGCCGTCGACGCGGTAGCGGATGCGGAGCTGGCCTTCCTGGGGTTCGAAATGGATGTCGGTGGCCTGGTCTTCGACGGCTTGCGAGATGACGTCGCTGACGAAGCGGACGACGGCGGCGTCTTCGTCGACGTTTTCGTCGGCCTGCTGCTGGACTTCGGGGGCGACGTAGGTGTCGTCGCCGTCCTCGAGCGAGCCGGAGCCGACGCCGTAGTTTTCGATGATGAGCTGGCGGACGCGCTCGGGGACGGCGAGGTGCCAGACGGGCGGGCGCGGGGTGAACGTGCGCAGCCAGTCGGCCATGACTTCATCAGGGAGCCAGGCGGTGGCGAGGTGAAGAGGTTGAGAGTTGAGAGTTGAGAGATGAGAGCTGGAGTCGTCGGCTCTGGGCTCTGGGCTCTCGGCTTTTAGCTTGATGGGAATGATCTGGTAGTCGTGGACGAGGCGGGCAGGGAGGAGGGCGCGCGAGTCGGTGTCGGCTTCGAGATTGCTGGCGATGGAGAGGCCGGTGGCTTCGGCGAGGATGGGAAGCGCGGCGGCTTCGGCGACGCCGAGGGCGGCGGCCAGGACGGCGAGGCGTTTGTCGCGCGGGGCTTCGGCGAGGGCTTGGAGTTGGGCTTCGTCGAGACGCGACGAAAGCGAGGACGGAAGAAGAGTGTCCGTGGCGAACGGGGGCATGAGGCGAGGCGCGCGACTGGGAGCGCGGTTTACTTGATCTTCTCGATCAGCGGTTCCTTGGGCTCTTTCGAAGGATCGCTGAGGTATTGGTTGATCTGATCGCGATTCGAGAGCGAGTTGATCGTATTCGTCGCGTCGGCGGTGCC
>JAEZAD010000177.1 GCA_023430565.1 Verrucomicrobiota bacterium | reverse complement strand
GCGGGCGTGGATTTCAAGGGCGGGCACCGCTCGATCACGCGGGAGTTGAAGACGCTGTTTCGGCCGGCTGACGTCGCGGTCGGGCCGGATGGCGCGATCTATGTCGCGGACTGGTTCGATCCACGCGTCGGCGGGCATCAGGATCTCGACGACGAAGTCCGCGGGACGATTTATCGGATCGCGCCGAAGGGGTTCAAAACGGAGGTGCCGAAGCTCGATCTCGCGACCACGGAAGGTCAAATCGCGGCGTTGAAGAGTCCCGCGGTGAACGTGCGCGCGCTCGGTTTCATGAAGCTGAAAGCGCAGGGCGCGGCAGTGGTGCCGGCGGTCGCGGCGATGTTGGAGGACAAGAATCCGTATTATCGCGCGCGGGCGGTGTGGTTGCTCGCGCAGCTCGGCGATGAAGGCATCGCGAAGGTCGAGGGCTTGCTGAACACGGAGGAGCCGATGATGCGGATCGCGGCGTTTCGTGCGCTGCGGCGCGTGGAGCACCGCGTGGTCGAGCACGCGCGTTCACTCGCGGGCGATGCATCGCCGGCGGTGCGGCGCGAAGCGGCGTTGGCGACGCGCGACGTGGATTTTGCCGAGGCGAAAGACGTGTTGCTCGCGGTGGCGCGAGGTTACGACGGGAAGGATCGCGCGTATCTCGAAGCGTGGGGCACGGGTTGCACCGGCAAGGAGGCGGGGGTTTATGCGGCGCTGGCGGCGGTCGCTTCGGAAAAGAATTCGCTGCAGTGGAGCGCGGCGCACGCGGGGCTGGTCTGGCGTCTCACGCCGGCGGCGGCGGTCGGCGATTTCACGGCGCGCGCCAAGGCGAACGGCTTGAGCGAAGCGGATCGACTGGCGGCGGTGACGGCGATCGCGTTTGTGCCGACGCGCGACGCGGCGCTGGCGTTGGTGGACATCGCGGAGAACGCGGACGGCCGGGTGCGTCAGCACGCGACATGGTGGCTGATGAACTACAAGGATTCGCGTTGGAAGGAACACGGACTCGCGGAGGAATTGAAGCGGCGCGGACTCTACGATCCGGAAACGGCGACGATCAGCGCAATCACGGTGCCGGAACCGGATCGTGCGGCGGAGGCGGCGCTGAAGGTGGACGACGTGCTCGCGCTGACCGGCGATGCGGCACGGGGAGCGACGCTCGCGCAGGCTTGTCAGTTGTGTCACCGAATCGGCGACGCGGGTGTGGAGTATGGGCCGGCGTTGACAGGCTTCGCGCAGCGGCAGCCGACGGAGGTGGTGGTGCGTGCGATTCTTCAGCCGTCAATGGACATCGCGCTGGGTTACGCCGGCAGCGAGATCGAGCTGAAGAATGGCGAGAAGCTGCACGGCCTCGTCCATTCGGCCGGCGATCCGTTGATCGTGCAGTCGACGGGCGGTTTTACGCAGATGGTGCCGGCGGACCGCGTGGCGAAACGGCAGATGATGGGGCGCTCGCTGATGTTGAACGCGCAGCAGCTCGGGTTGAGCGCGCAGGACGTCGCGGACATCGTGGCGTATCTGAAAACGATGTAACTCCCGTCGCAGCCTGGCGGCGGCATCGTGGCCGCCGGCTCGCGCCGGTTCGCGAAAGCGGAAACCAAACGGCGGTTGGTGCGTTGAGGGGCGGCGTATGTCCCTCGATTTATCATTTCGTCTTTTTTGTTGCCTGAATTCGGGTCCGCTGCGTTCGCGCCGGCGGATATTAGTCGGGCTGGTGCTTGCGTGGTTGAGTGCTGTCGCTGTTCGCGCCGACTATGCCGGGCCGGTGCCGCCGCCAACGGATGAGTATGGGGCGACGGGCCCTTATGCGGTTGTGCGCGAAACGCTGCCGAGCCCGGCCTGGCCGGAGCAGGTGGTGACGGTGTTTCGTCCGGTGAACGCCGCCGGACGACGGCCGGTGTGGTTTTTCGCGCATGGATTCGGCGGCACGGAGCCGGACTACTACCGCGAACTCATCGAGCATCTCGCGAGTCACGGTGATGTCGTGATCTTCTCTCCCTATCCGATCGCGCGACCCGCCGAGGCTCCCGCGCTTTACGACATCATGTGGAAAGGTTTTGTCGCGGCAGCGGACCGCTATGCGGACGAGATCGATCTGACGCGGCTCGGCATCGCGGGCCACTCGTATGGCGGCGGCGCGGTGCCGTGGCTGACGTTGCAAGCGGTGCGCTCGCAGGGCTGGGGCACGCAGCGCCTCGGGCTCTTCGTGCTCGCGCCCTGGTATAGCTATCTGGTTTCGGACGACGATCTCGCCGCGCTGCCGGCGCACGCACAGCTGGTCGTGCAGGTTTACGAAGACGACCTCATCAACGACCACCGGATGGCGATCGATCTTTTCACGCACGTGAACGTCGCACCGGACAACAAGGATTTCCTGATCGTTCATTCCGATCGAATCGAAGGCTACAACTACGCGGCGAGCCACCGCGTGCCGACGGGCGGGGACCGCCCCGATAGCGGTGCTACGCGTTCCGCCTTCGATGCGCTCGATCGCTGGGCGGTGTTGCGGATCGGGCGGGCGTTGAGCGCCGCGGTGCTGAGCGACGATCCTGCGGCGCGCCGGATTGCGCTGGGTCATGGCAGTGCGGAACAGATTCAGATGGGCGTCACGGCGTCGGGGCGGGCGTTGCGCTCGATGACGAGTTCGTCCGCCCCCGTGCCGCTTTTTCCGGAAGGTCGCTACAACTACGGGTTTTATCATTGGCTGAATCCTCGCGCGGAGTCGGCCTTGCCTTCGCCGCCGCCGCGGCCGCGGCTCATGAGCCTGGCAGCGCGGGCGCGCTCGGCTCGCGGCGAAGATGTGCTGATCGTGGGCGCGGCGATCGCGGGGACGGCTTCGAAAACATTGCTCGTGCGCGCGGTGGGACCGGAGCTCGGTCGATTTCACCTCGCTGGCGCAATGCCGAATCCCCGGCTCGATTCCTACCAGCGGGCCGCGAGCGATCTCTCGCTGGACGATTGGGGCGACGCGCCGAGTCCCGACGTCGTCGCGTGGGCGGCGGCGGAAACGGGCGCGTTTTCGCTGACGCCCGAAAGCCGCGACGCCGCGCTGACGGCCCGTTTCGCGCCCGGACTTTGGACGATGCACGCGCCGCCGAGCGACGAGCGCGACGGCGTCGTGCTGTTGGAACTTTACGATGCGGACGCGAACACCGCCGGCTGGCTGTCGAGTGTCGCCGCGCGAGCGCGGGTGGGCTTGGGCGAAGATCTGTTGATCGCCGGTTTTGTGACGCGAGGCGCGGGCGAACAACGCCTGCTCATCCGCGGAATCGGGCCGGCGCTCGGCGGGCTGGGCGTGGCGGATGCGCTGCCTGATCCCGTGCTCACGCTGTATCGCGGCAGCCAGGTGGTGGCGTCGAATGACGACTGGTCGGCCGATCCGAACACCGCCGCAGACATTTCCGCGGCGGGTGCGCAAGTCGGCGCGTTTCCGCTGCCCGCGGGCTCGGCGGATGCGAGCCTCCTCGTCACCCTGCCCGCCGGCGTCTACACCGCGACGGTGAGCGCGCGCGACGGGCGCACGGGGGTTGGGCTGGTCGAGGTTTATCTGATGCCGTGAGCGGCGGCAGGGATTTGCGCACGAAAAAAAGGCGGCGCCGGATGGCGCCGCCTTTTGGTTTTTCGCTGCGAAACGGATCAGGACTTTTCCCGCACGGCTTTCCACGGTGTCGAGACGACTTTGCCCTTTCGGCCGGTCGCCTGGATCGTGCCGTTGATCGTGTCGCCCTCCACTTTGCCGGCATAATGCACCGTGAACGTTTTCTTGCGGAGACGTTTCCCGATCGTGCGCACGACGGTGAAACTCACCTCGTCGTTCGCGAACCTCGCGTCGGTGATATCGACCTTGCCGGCGCGATTCTGCACGAACCCGGAGAGCCGCGGGTTGTTCCAAGCGAGCGTGAGTGTCGACTCGAGGCTGCGACCCTCGAGCTCGGCGGTGAATTTCCAAACCCCGGTGGGGTCGCCGGCGAACGCCGGAAGAGACGAAAGAACCGCAGCGGCGACGGCCACGGTGAACAAGCGAAGCGATTTCATGGTGATGGACAGGTGAGAAATATCGCGAAGGCGGAATGCCATCGGACGCGTCTCCCAACGCGCCAACCGCCAGGCGGTTTCCGAAAAAAACACGAAACCGGATTTCGGCTGACGCGTTGAGAGAACCAACTCGTCCCATCATGAAATCTCAGGCCCTCGTTGTTCCTCCCCATTTGCGCGTTACCGGATCTTGCTCTGGACAGTGACCGCGCCGCCGCATCACTGGGTGGGCACGCCTGTCTCCTTGAATCCCGTTTTCGCCCATGCCTCGGATGGCGATTCGCCTTCTAAGACTCCCACGCCCGCCGACCGCGGTGCGGTTGATCCGGACGCGACCTATGCGAAGCAGGCGCAGGAAGGGGATCGCGCCGCGATGGATTGGCTGGTGGAACGCCATCACGCGGCGGTGGCGCGACTGTTGTGGCGGTTCGTGCGCACGCAGGCGGATCTCGATGATTTGGTGCAGGACACGTTTTTGCGGATGGTGCGAGGCCTGCCAAGCTGGCGGGCGGAGCAGCCGTTCGAGCACTGGCTGTTGCGCATCGCGACGAACACCGGGCGCGACTACTTCCGCCGCCAAGCGGTGCGGCGCCGCTGGATGGCGGAGCCTCGTTGCGACGGCGAAGACCAGGCGTTCCCCGAAATGGTCGATCCCGGCAGCGATCCCGCGGCGCGAGCGGCCGCCAACGAGGCCAAGGCGATGCTCGCGCGGCTTTCGCCGGATGACCGCACGCTGCTCACGCTCCACCATCTCGAAGGTTGGGGCCTGGCGCAGATCGCCGCGCAATTCGGCTGGACCGTAACCGCCACAAAACTACGCGCCTGGCGTGCCCGCCGTGAGCTGCGCCGCATTCTTCAACCCAGCAAATCCCCATGAAACCCACCTCTTCTGATTCGAATTGGGAAAACCTCGTTCGCCGCGCGCGAGCGGATGTCGGTCCGCCGGCCGATCTGACGGCGCTCCGGCGCGTTGTGCGCGAGGCTGCGGTCACCGCCGCGGCGCCGATGACCGGCGGCTGGCTGGCGGATTTTTTCGCGCTGTCGATTTCGACGCGTGCCCTGTCCGCCTGCGTGACGATTGCCGCGTTATGCGGCGCGGCCGCCACGTGGGAAGCGTGGACGGTCTGGCAAACACTGCCATGGGCGCAGTTTCTCGGCGGCACGACAGGAGGTGCGTTGTGAGCGGCGCTCGCTGGCGCGGCTGGCTGATGGCTTTGGCGATTTTCATCGCAGGGGCGGCCCTGGGCAGCGCTGGCACGGCGTGGCTCGGACTGCGGTTTCTCCGGCAAACCTTGCAGGCGTCGCCGGACGTCGAAGGTCCGGCCGATCGGGCGGCGGCGCGCATCGGCAACGAGTTGACCGAGCGGTTGCAACTCACGGCCGACGAATCGGCGCGGGTGCAGACGATCCTCGCGCAATCGGCGCAGCGAATGAAAAGCATCCGGGCCACGGCGGCGGCCAGCGCGCGGGACGAATTGCGGGGCGCGTCGGCTCAAATCGCCGCGGAGCTGCCGCGGGAAAAACATGCGGAGTTTTATCGCGTGATCGCCCAGCGCTACCAACGCCTCGGCCTGCCGCCGCCGCAGAGCGAAAGCGAGGACCGCAGATAAAAAATATCGCGAATGCTCGCGATCAGCGCGCGAGCAACCAAGCGCCGAGCGGGCCTTGGTAAAGGCCAAAGAGGATCGAGCAGAGCGCGAGCACGCCGAGCGAGATGCCGGCCAGCGAACCGACGGGCGTGCGTGCGGGGCGCGGATTCACCGGGGCGTCGGCCGGTTGCCACGTTTCGAAGAACGCGGCTTTGATCCAGCCGAAGTAATAGTAGATCGAGATCACGACGCCGACGATTGCGACGGCGAGCAGGCCGTAGAGCTCGGCGCGAAACGCAGCGACGAACACGAAGAATTTGCCCATGAAGCCGGCGAGCGGCGGGATGCCGGCGAGCGATCCGAGAGCGACGGCGAGAACGGCGGCGAGGAAGGGGCTGTCCTTGGCGAGACCGGTGTAATGATCGAGTTCCTGGTCGGTGTCGTTCACGCCGGCGAGGTGCGTCATCACGCCGAAGACGGCGAAGGAGGCGATCAGGTAGGCGAACAGGTAGAAGAGCACGGCGCCGACGGCGGTGGGCGCGATCGGCGCGGCGACGACGCCGAGGAGCAAAAAGCCGGCGTGCGAAACACCGGAGAGGCCGATGAGGCGTTTGACGTTGTTCTGCGTGAGCGCGGCGATGTTGCCGAAAAGAATCGTGGCGGCGGCAATCACCGTGAGGACCGGCGTGACGAGCCAGGCGTAGGACGCGAAGACCGTCATCACGAGCGGAAGAAGCATCGCGAAACCGGCGGCTTTCGAGGAGACGGCGAGGAACGCGGTGACCGGCGTGGGCGCGCCCTGGTAAACGTCGGGCACCCAGATCTGGAAGGGAAACGCGCCGATCTTGAAGCAGATGCCGGAGAGGACGAGGACGATGCCGACGCTGGCGAGGAAGTTGTCGGGATTGAGCGCGAGGAAACGGGTGAGGTCGGTGAAGTTCATCGACGACGCCGTGTGCCCCTCGAGGGCGGGATTTCCGGCCACGCCGTAGAGGAGCACGATGCCAAAGAGGAGGAGCGAGGAGCTGAGCGCGCCCATCACGAGGTATTTCAGGCCGGCTTCGAGCGAGAGGGCGTTCGTGCGGAAATAGCTGACGAGGATGTAGAGGCCGATCGTAAGCGTCTCGAGGGCGACGAAGAGGAGGAGGAAATGATTCGCCTGCCCGAGCAGCATCATCGCGCCGGTGGCGACGATCACGATGTGGAAGAATTCCACGCGCGGCATGATCTGCTTCGCGAGCGCGACGCGGCCGAGGATGCAGGTGAAGATCGACGAGAGCAGGAAGAACACGCGCATCGTCTGGCCGCCGTAGCCATGATGCAGAAGGCCGCTAAACGTGTCGCGGCCGAGGAAGGGCGAGTGAAACGTGGCCGCGACGTAAGCGAGAATGCCGAGCTGGCCGAGAATCGCGACGACGCCGATCTGGTCGTGATGCTTTTTGGGAAGCATCATCTCTAGGACGAGCAAGAGGAGCGCGAGGCAGCCGAGCGCGAGCTCGGGCATGATGGCGGACCATTCGTTCAGGCCGGCGGCAAGTTTGGCGGCTTCGAGAGTCATTTCAGGAAGAGGAGGCGCCCGCGAAACACGCGAACGGGCGCGAATAGTCAGCTGTCATTCTGAGCGGAGCGAAGAATCCAGGGCGACGTTTGGCAGCGGGCGCATACGTGGATTCTTCGCTTCGCTCAGAATGACAGTTCATGGGTTTTCGTTTCGCGGACTTTCGCGTGTTTAGCGGGAGGCGGTTTGGACGGAGACCGCGGGCGTAGAGTTGGACCCGGTGAGCGCGGCGTCGATGTGGGTCGAGATCGACTTCGGCCAGAAGCCGATGAAGAGGAGCGCGGCGAGCAGGATGAGCGCGGGGGTTTTTTCGGACCAGCGGAGATCGGCCGGCGGGTGCTGCGTCATCACGGTCGTGAGTTGCTCGGTGGGCTGGCCGAAGAAAACGTTCGCGGCGGCGCGAAGGCCATAGATGGCGGAGATGATCACACCGGCGACGGCGAGCGCGGTGATGAGCGGGGAGTATTTCCAGAGCGCGACGAAGATCGTGAGCTCGCCCCAGAAGTTGGCGAACCCGGGCAGGCCGATGCTGGCGAAGGTCGCGGCGACGAAGAATGCGGCGAGGACGGGCGTCTTCTGCGCGAGGCCGCCCATCTCATCCATCGCGAACGTATGCGTGCGATGATAGATCGACGTAGAAAGCAGGAAGAGCAGTGCGACGGAGAAGCCGTGCGCGACCATCATGAGCACGACGCCGCCAAGGCCGAGGGTCGTGCCGACGGCGATGCCGAGAAACGCATAGCCCATGTGCATCACGGAGCTGTAGCCGACCATCTGCTTGAGGTCGCGTTGGGCGATCGTGATGAAGCCGACGACGAGGACGTTGCCGATGACGGCGAGCCAGGCGAGCGGGCCGGACCAGTGGAGAAAGCCAGCAGGCAGCAGCGGCAGCGCGATTTGGATCAGGCCGTAGAGACCGAATTTTTTCAGCACGCCGGCGTGGAGCATGGCGTTGGAGCTCGGCGCGGCGCCGTAGCCGAGAGGCGCCCACGTGTGCAGCGGCCAGAGCGAGACGAGAATGCCAAAGCCGAACATCAGCAGCGCGAAGATATTGTTCTGCAGCGTGGCGCCGATCGGCTGCGCGGTGAGCGCGGCGCGGAGCGAGATGAGATCGAACGATGCCGCGCCGCTTTTCACGTAGAGCGCGATCAGGCCGGCGAGAGAGAGCATCGCGCCGAGCGTGAGATAGATGGTCATCTTCATCGCCGCGTAGCCGCGGTCGCGTCCGCCCCAGACGCCGACCATGATGAAGGTCGGGATCAGCGCGAGTTCGTGGAAGAAGTAGAAGAAGAAGATGTCGACGCTCGCGAAGACACCCATCAAGCCGCCCTGCATGATGAGCAGCAGCATGAGATAGATTTTCAGGCGCTCGGCTTGCGACTGGATCGCGTAGAGTCCGGCGGCGAGACCGACGAGACCGGCGAGGACGAAGAGCGGGAGCGCGATGCCATTGAGGCCGAGTTTCAGGCTGATGCCGTAGGCGTCGAGGCCGGTGGAGTAAGTGCGAAGGAAGGCGTAACCGGAATCCTTAGTCGCGTCGGCAAAGTGAAACCAGACGTGCAGCGCGAGCAGCGCGGGGATCGCGAACGCGACGTAGGCGAGCTTGATCGACCAGCGTTTCGGCAGGCCGAGCGCGATGGCGAGGGCCAGCGCGAGCGGCGCAGCGATCGAGACGAGGAGAGGATCGAAGGGCAGATTGCTCATCGCGAAAACCGGACAGACCGAACTGATTTCAACCACGGATTACACGGATTAACACGGATGGATCGGATCGGCATCCGCGCCCGTCCGTGTAATCCGTGGTGAAAAGGGATCAAGGGGTTCATGGTCAGAGCACTCCCGTTGCGAACAGCCACAGGGCGACCGCGCCGCCGAGGAACCAGTAGACGTAGACGTTGAGCTTGCCGACGTGCAGGGCGCGTGCGCCGAGGCCGAAGAGGCCGACGACGCCGGCGAGTCCACGGATGATCAGGCCGGCGAGGAATATCTGCTCAAGGAAGTTGAGCAGCATGGCGAAACGCTGCTGCACCTTGGCCACGTAATAATCGTAAGCGGCGTCGAAGCTGTTGCGCAGCGCGACGAGGCCGTTGAAGGCGCCGGGCGATTTCTGCTCGAGCGAGTCGGTCGGAGCGGGCTTGTAGAGGAAGAAAGCAGCGAGCGCGCCGATCGTCATCACCGCAATGCTCGTGACGAGGATCACGGTGTGTGTGCTGCCGTGCGCGGCCGGGATGAGCGCGAAGACGCCGGAGAAGACGTTGGGATAAAACGCGGTGTAGCCGCCGAGCACGGAGAAGATCGCGAGAACGACGAGCGGTAACGTGAGCGTGAGTCCGCCCTCGTGGGCGTGCTCGGCGTGTTCGCTGCGCGGCGTGCCAAGGAAGGTGATTTTCCAGAGGCGAACCATGTAAAGCGCGGTGAGAACCGCGACGAACGCGAGGATCGCGAAAACGGCAGTATTCTTTTCGTAGGCGAGAAGCAGAATCGCGTCTTTCGAAAAGAAGCCGGCGAGGAACGGGAATCCGATGATCGCGGCGACGCCGATCGTGAACGTCACGAAGGTGAGCGGCATTTTCTTCGCGAGGCCGCCCATCTTGAAGATGTCCTGTTCGTGATGGCAGCCGTGGATGACGGAGCCGGAGCCGAGGAACATAAGCGCCTTGAAAAAGGCGTGGGTCGTCAGGTGGAACATCGCGGCGCCGACGCCGGCGGCGATGAGCACGGTGTGGCGAGCGCCGTCGGCGTCGTGCGAGATCGCGAGCGAACCGAGGCCAAACGCGGCGACCATGTAGCCGAGTTGCGAGAGCGTGGAGTAAGCGAGGATCTTCTTGATGTCGCTCTGGACGATCGCGCAGAGCGCGGCGTAAAGCGCGGTGGCGGTTCCAACCCACATGATGACGTTGAGGGCGTCGGGCACCATCAGCGCGTTGATCCGGCAGAGCATGTAGATGCCGGCGGCGACCATCGTGGCGGCGTGGATCAGTGCGGAGACGGGCGTCGGGCCTTCCATCGCGTCGGGCAGCCAGACTTGGAGCGGCAATTGCGCGGATTTGCCGACAGCGCCGCAGAAAAGCAGAAGCGGAATCGCCGTGTTCGCGATGGCGTTGCCCTGGGAAAGCTCGGTGAGGTTGACGGTGCCGTTCACCCAGTAGCACATGACGATGCCGAGCAGGAAACCGAAGTCGCCGACGCGGTTGACGATGAAGGCCTTCTTCGCGGCGGCGCTGGCGGACGGGCGGTCATACCAGTGGCCGATCAGCGCGTAGGAGCTGTAGCCGACGAGCTCCCAAAAGATGAACATCATGAAAAGATTATCGGCGAGGGTGATGCCGATCATCGAAAACATGAAGATCGAGAGGCCGCCGAAGTAGCGGGCTTTCGACGGGTCGTCGCGGAGGTAGCCGAGCGAGAAAACGTGAACGCAGAGACCGACGATGGCGACGATCACGAGCATCAGTGCGGCGAGGTCGTCGAACTTGATGCCGAGCGAGAGTGCGAAATCGCCGAAGCGCAGCCACTCCATCGAGGCCTCGAAACGCTCGTTGTGGAGCGCGAGGATGACGGCGATCGCGGCGATGCCGGTGGCGGCGAGCACGGAGAGCGTGGCGGCGGCGTTGTGGGCGCGGCGCAGGAACAGCGCGATCAGCGCGGCCGACGCGAGCGGCAGCAGAAGAACAAGAATGGCGTGCTGGGGCATCGTCATGGCCAAATCAGAAGGAAACCACGGATGAACACGGATGGACACAGATTGCGGAGACGCTGGAATCGGATCGGCATCCGTGTTGATCGGTGTTCATCAGTGGTTGAAAAGGTTCGGCTTCAGTTCTTCAACGCGTTGAGCTCGTCGACTTCGATGGTCTGACGCCGGCGGAAGAGGGCGACGATGATGGCGAGGCCGACGGCGACTTCGGCGGCGGCGACGGTGAGGATGAAGAACACGAAGACGTTGCCGTCGTTGGTGCCGTTGAAACGGGAGAACGCGACGAGCGCGAGGGTCGAGGCCACGAGCATGAGCTCGAGGCCCATGAAGAGGATCAGCGTGTTCTTGCGCAGGAGGACGCCGAAGAAGCCGATCGCGAAGAGCAGCGCGCTGAGGACGAGGTAGGTGTTGAGCGTCGCGGTGATCATTGGGCGGGCCCGGTGGTCTCGAATTTCTTGCTGAGCACGATCACGCCGAGCATCGCGATCAGGAGCAGGAAGCCGACGATCTGCACGGGGAGCAGGTAGGTCGTGAAAAGTTGATACGCGTAGACCTTGAGCGAGGCGCCGACGGATTCGGCCGGCGGGGCGGCGGCGAGTTCGGGCTGTTTGTAGAAGGCGAGCACGCCGACGGCGAGCAGCGCGGCGGCGATGGTGCTGGCGAGAAGGGTCGATTTGGAGAACGGCTTCGGCTTCGTGTCCGTGTTCAGCAGCATGACGATGAACAGGAACAGGGCGGCGACCGCGCCGGCGTAGACAAGGATGAGCACGAACGCGAGGAGGTAGGCCTCGAGCATCACGAAGAGTCCCGCGACGCCGATGAGCGAGAGCATGAAGCACATCGCGGCGTTGACGGCGTTGCGGCTGAGCACGGTGCCGATGGCGGCGATGATCGTGAGGAGCGCGAAGAGGTTGAAGAGAAG
>JAEZAD010000171.1 GCA_023430565.1 Verrucomicrobiota bacterium | reverse complement strand
TCGCCACGGACGACGAGGGAACGCTTTCCAAGGACCCTCTGGTCTCAAGATTCCTGCCTCACTTCGAACTCGCGCGCGATCTCCTGCGCGATCCCCGCATGCGTGCGCGGCTGCCGCCGAGTCTTGTTCCTCCTTTGGCGATGCGTCGCGACGCGGTGCGTGCCCGAGGATTCGAAACGCTCGAATCGCCTGGCGCGCGGGCGTCGGCCAGCGACGGTCTGACGGACCAGTTATATGCGAGCCAGCCGCTCAAGCGCGCAGGCCTCGCCGTGCTGCGGTTCCGGGTCGAGGGCAGCCCCGACGATTCATCGTCGAGCCTCTGGCTGGAGCGCGCCAACGGCGAACGCGTGCACGCGCTCGGCGGCGACGTCGCGCTCACACCACAAGGCCGGACCGTCAATTTCCTGGTGGGCCAAGGCGACGTCCGTGTGGTCGCGCGAACGACCGCCGGGTCCGGTTTCGCGTTTTCTGCGCCGATCGAGGTCGGCATTTTGTCGTGGTTCGCACCGAAAATCCTGTCGGCCTGGCCCGCTGTTTTGGGCGGCGCCGGCCTGTGTTTCGTGCTGGGGGCGGTGGGGGTGTTGCGGCAGCCGCGAAACGGCGACTGAAGTTTTGACCCGACTGCAAGTCGCGCCACCGTGCGACTGCATGCATATCGGACGTTTCCCTACAGCCTTGCTGACGATGATGGCCCTGGCGTGCGGCTCGCTTTGCGCGGCGCCGTTCGATGATTTCCTCGACCGCTATTACGAAGAGCTCCTCGCCCTCTCGCCGGTGGAGGCGGCCGGAAATGGCGACAGCGACAAACGCTACGAGCACGTCTGGCCCAACGAACTCAGTCCCGAGCATCGCGCCAAAGACGCCGCGTTCACCGAGCGCACGCTCGCGGGACTCGAGGAGTTCGACCGCGCCGCGCTCTCCGCCTCCCACCAGCTCAGCTACGACATCCTGAAGTGGACGCTCGAGACCCGCCGGCTCGGTCTCACGCAGCCGGCGCATCTGCTGCCCATCAACCAGTTCTACTCCGGCGCGCTCACGTTCGCGCAGATGGGCTCGGGCTCGAGTATCCATCCTTTCAAGACCGAGCAGGACTACCGCAATTTCATCGCTCGCGCGCACGGTTTCGCCGCCTGGGCCGACACCGCGATCGCCAACATGCGCGAAGGCGTGTCTCGCGGCTTGGTGCAGCCGCGGATTCTGATGGAGCGCACGCTGCCGCAATACGCGCCGCTCATGACCGACGACGCGGAGCAGAACATTTTCTTCGCTCCGCTGGAAAAACTTCCTGCCGACCTCGCCCCCGCTGCGGTCGACAAACTCCGCGCCGATTACCTTGCCGCCATCCGCACGGTCATCATCCCCGCCTACGCTCGCCTGCACGACTTCATCAAGACCGAGTATCTGCCGAGATGCCGCGACACTGCCGGAATCGGGGCGATTCCCGGTGGAGGCGAGATGTATGCCTACCTGATCCAATTCTGGACCACCACGAACCTCGCGCCCGACGAGATCCACGATCTCGGCCGGCGCGAAGTCGCCCGCATCCGCTCCGAGATGGAAAAAGTGCAGGCGCAGGTCGGCTACCAGGGTTCGCTGTTCGACTTTCTCAACTTCGTTGCGACCGATCCGCAGTTTGCGCCCTTCACGACCGAGGACGAGGTGCTCGACGCCTATCGGGCGATCGAGGCGAGGCTCGCGCCGGCGATTCCCAAATTCTTCGCTCGGGTGCCGCGCACGCCGTTCGAAATTCGCGCGACCGAAAAATTCCGGGCCGCCACCGCGTCCGCCGAATACATGCCTGCCGCCTCGGATGGCTCACGGCCGGGTGTGTTCTACGTGCCGATCATCGATCCACGCAAAAACCGCACCTCCCGGATGGAAAACCTGTTCCTGCATGAGGCGATCCCGGGGCATCACTTCCAGATCGCACTCACGTTGGAGAACAAAACGCTCCCGCGTTTTCGCCAGTTCGGCTGGAACAGCGCTTATGTCGAAGGCTGGGCGCTTTACACCGAGAGCCTGGGCCGGGAACTCGGCCTTTACACCGATCCCTACCAATACCTCGGCATGCTGCTCGGCGACATGCACCGCGCCGTGCGACTCGTGCTCGACACCGGGCTGCATGCCCAGAGCTGGTCGCGCGAGCAGGCGCTGGCCTACATCATCGAGCAGGAGGGTGGCGACGAGCAGAAGCACCGCGCCGAGGTCGAGCGCTACATGGCGATTCCCGCGCAGGCGCTCTCCTACAAACTCGGACAACTGAAAATCCTCGAGCTTCGCGCCCGCGGCGAGAAACAGCTCGGGAGGAACTGGGACATCCGCGCGTTTCACGACCATATCCTCGAAGAAGGCTCGCTGCCGCTCGAGATTCTGGAATCGAGGTTCGACGCGTGGCTCGAAAGCCGGCGATAACGGTCCAAGCCGGCGATGATCGCTCGCAGCAAAGAATGGCTTCAGCGGCTCCTCGCTCTCGGACCGCTTGCGCTCTGCAACCTCGGCATTCTGCTCTTCGCCGTGGGGGTGTTCTTCGCGGTGGCCGACGAGGTGCGTGAAGAGGAATACCTTCACGTCGAAATCGATCTTCTGCGCCTGCTGCGCGATCCGGCGACCGGCGAGCCATGGGGGCCGTCGAAAATGGTCGAGGTCGCCCGCGACATCACCGCGCTGGGCAGTGCGGCGGTGCTCGTGCCGGTCGTGGCGTTCATTGTCGGATTCTTGCTCCTCTCTCGCCGCTTCGCCGCGGCGTTGTTCCTCGCGGTGGCTTCACTCGGAGGAGCGACCCTCAACGAACTGCTCAAGACCCTTTATGGCCGCACGCGACCGGACGAGGCGCTCCGTCTCGTCGACATCGATTCGCTGAGCTTTCCCAGCGGGCACGCGATGTCGTCGGCGACGATTTATTTGACCGTTGCCGTGCTGCTCGCGCGACTGGCGGACCGTCCTCGCGAAAAGGTCTACGTGTTCGCCGCCGCCCTGCTTCTGAGTTTCGCCGTGGGTTTCAGCCGCGTTTATCTCGGCGTGCACTATCCGACGGACGTGGTGGCGGGCTGGGCTGCGGGTGTGGCGTGGGCGCAGATGTGCTGGTTCTCGGCGCACATGATCGGTCGCCGCCGCCTCGCGCGCACGACCCAAACCTGAGGCGGAGCGATCGGCGTCCGCCTCGCGCGGTATCCTTTCGGTCGATGCGCCGTCTCCGCTGAAAACTTCCTCGAGCCGACGCGCGTGCTGCGTCGATTCTTCGAGGTAAATTCGAGGCCCGCGTGGCGCGTGCGGATGAAACGAGCGCTTTGGGTTTTCGAGCGAAGCGCTCGTGAAGGAGCGCGATGTTTCTCCTCGTCGAAGTGCGTTCGTCGTCGAAGAAGTCGCGCGATTTCAGCGCGTCGATGTCGTGATGAAGTGAGCGTGCGTGGACAAAAAACCGGCGTTGCGCGTGCGCGACCACGTTTGGCGGTTGGAAAAAATCTGCGCGCAACTCGCGAATCTAACATTTACAAAATCGTTTCGAGTCGGCCAATTGGAGGCGCGCCGACGAGCCACTCGTTCGTTCGGTGAGCAAAACCAAAACCCTAAAACAAACATGGCCAAGAAATCCGCGAAAGCTGCCAAGAAGAGCGCTCCGAAAAAGAAGACTGCTAAGAAGAAGAAGTAAGAGTGCGAAGCTCGCGTTCGTCTCGACGATTACTCGCTGAGACGAACCGATGTCCTTCTTGAAAATAGGCGCGCGATTTTCGCGCGCCTATTTATTTGGTGAGTTCGGAACGCGAGGGCAGCGGGAGCGAGGTCGGTCTCTCGAGGCGCTCGCCGCAGCGTGTGAGGGTTTCAGCAGTGGCCCGCGAAGGAGGAGAGAAGGCGCGGTCAGCTATTCGCGATCCCAGACAACGATGCGGTGATTCAGTCCATCGGGATCGATCTCCGCGGGGAGATGCAGCACCGCGGTGTCGTCGATCGTCGTGACCTCGATCGTCTCGCCCGAGCCGAAGAGTCGCGGGTTCTTCGCGTGCACGCCCGCCGGCAATGGCAGAAGCTGGTCGGGCCAGTCGAGGACGTGAAGATACACATGACGGTCGTTCTGCGTCGTGACGCCCCACGCGCGCGTGGGCATCGGTCCGCCGCGCGTGCCGTAGACGGTTTCGCCATGGATGCGCAGCCAGGCGCCGATGGCGGCGAGGCGTTCGCGAAACTCCGGCTGGATCTCGCCGGTGGGCATCGGGCCGACATTGAGCAGGAAGTTGGCGTTCGAGCCCGCGGCGCGGACGAGGTAGTGGACGAGATCGCGCGTGTTCTTGAAGCGCGTGTCGGAGGCGTTGTAGCCCCAGGCGCCGTTGATCGTTTCGCAGGTTTCGAGCGGGAGGTTGCCGATCTTTGCGTCGGGCGAATAGCCGGAGCGGTTCTGACCGGGCAGGTCTTTCTCGAACATCTGAAAATCCTCGCCGTCCTTCGGAGCGAGGTGGTGATTGTTGCCGATCAGCGCGGCGGGCTGGAGCCGGTGAATCAACGCATAGGTGCGGTCGAGCCGCCAGTCGGCGTCCGGTTTGTCCCACATGCCGTCGAACCAGACTCCCGCGATCGGCCCGTAGCCGGTCAGCAGTTCCTCCAACTGCGCGTCCATGAAATCGAGATACCGGTTGAAGTCGCCGGTTTCGGCGCGACCCGTCGCGTGGCCGGTTCGGCCGCGCGGGAAATAGTCCGGATGATGCCAGTCCAGATGCGAGTGATAGAAGAAGAGCTTGATGCCTTCGCGCTGGCAGGCCTCGGCGAGCTGCTTCAGCACGTCGCGTCCGTAAGGCGTGGCGTCGACGATGTTCCACGGGCTCTGTTTCGTGCCCCACATCGCAAAGCCGTCGTGGTGTTTGCTGGTGATCGTGATGTAACGCATGCCGGCGTCCTTCGCCATGCGCACCCAGGCGTCGGCGTCGAACGAGGTCGGGTTGAACTGCGCGGCAAGCGGTTCGTAGTCGGAAACGGAGATCTTCTTCTCGTTCATCACCCACTCGCCGTCGCCGGGCACGCTGTAGACGCCCCAGTGAATGAAGAGACCGAATTTGGCGTCCTGAAACCATTCGCGGGCGGCGAGATTTTCCGGAGCGGGTTCGTAGGCGGCGATGGCGCGGGTCATGGCGAGGAGCACGAAGGCGGGCGCGAGTCTGCGCAGCCCGGGGCGGGTGAGGTAAGACATGCGCGGAACATGATGCCGCGGGCCCGCCGGGTCGCAATCCGGCAGCGAGCTTTGGGGCCTACGCCGGGGCGCCCGGCAAATTTCGATGCCGGTAGACGAGCAACAGGGCCAGCGCGCCCGTGCAGAGTGCCGCACACACCGCGAACACGCCGCGATGACCGAGCGTTTGCAGCAGCACGCCGAAGCCGAGGTAACCGACGAGGCTGCCTCCGCTGAACGAATTCGAATAGATGCTGGTCGCGACGCCCGCCTGGCCGGGCAGCAGGTCCTGCAGGAACGTGATCGTGATATTCGTCGTGATCGCGATCGAGACGGCGCTGAGCAGTTGCATCGGGTAGATGTGCCAGGGCGCCTGCGCGAACATGAGCGCCACGAAGTAGATCGCGCCCACCGCCACGCCGAAACGAATCAACCCGACCTGCCGTCCGCGTGCCGCGAGTTGGCCGAACCACACCATCAGCGGAACCTCGAACACCGGCGCGATGCTGAAGATGATCCCGACGTCGCCATTGGAACCGCCCAGCTCCTGCGTCACCATCAGCGGCAGGTTCATCATGCTCATGTTGAACGCGGCGAACACCATCACGAAGCCGGCGAATGTCGCCAGGATGTCGCCGCGCGTCAGCACGCTGACGAGCGACGGCCGCGGCGCCTGCTCCGCGACGGGCGGATGCGGGCGATGCGGCACGTAGCGCAAGACCGCGACGAGGAACACCGCGAAGAGCGTGGCCGCACCGAGGAAAATGCCGCGAAAACCCCATTGCACCGTCACCCACGCGCCGAACGCCGGACCGACGGTCCATGCGAGCGAAAACGACACGCGCAGCACGCTCATCAACAGCGGCGTGTCGGCGCCGGCGTTCTCCGGCCGCGCGAGTTCCTCGCGGAGAAACGCGAACAGTTGGGAAAAGTTGACCGTCGCCGTGCCAACCAGCAGCGAGCCGCAGATCGTCAGCCAGACGACATCGGTCAGAAACGCGTAACCGGCGTAGCCCAGCATGCCGCCGAGGCTGCCGACGATCAGCATGGTGCGACGCGCCACGTGCGTGTCGGACCAGCGGGCCAGCGTCAGGCTGAGCACGATCGCACTCACGGACGTGATCGTCATGAACGTGCCGAATACGATCGGCGACATGCCGATGTGCACCGTGCCCCAAATCGAAAGAAACGGCACGACGAACGAATACGCCATACCCAGCGCAAAGTTGGCGGCGAGCACGCCCGGGTAACCGGGCTGTCGCACGATACTGCGAAAAACTTCGCGAAGGCTGAACACGAGAGAACAGGGGATTTCAGCCGGGCCGGAAAGCGATGCGAGACGAATTCCGACCGGTCGATAGGTGCATTCGGGCCGAGGTGCGCACCCGGTGTCGCGTTAAAAATCGGCGGGCTCTCAGCATGCAGTTTGCTGATCCTCCGGTCGGCGGCATTGCACCTTGCGTTCGTGTTTCGGCGACCCGTTTCCACGAGGAAGTTGAGCGGACGGCAGTTGGGAAACTGGCATCGCGTAAGCGAGCGAAACGACATGCGCCCGCTCACGCTTTCCCGGCTGCGCCGCCGGAAACCCCAGGCCATACCCGAAACGTATGCCACCAATCGGGCCCGGTCGCGGCGACCGCGACGGCGGTGGGTCAGCGTGCTCGTCGTCGTTGCCACCTTGCTGGCGATCGTCCGCTTCGTGGGATCGCCGATCGCGAAGAGCGTGGTCAATCGCCAGCTCGGAGAGATCGATGGCTTTGTCGGTCGCGCGGAGTCGGTGACGCTCGCGCTGTGGCGCGGCGCGATCGATGTCGACAATTTTGTCCTCTACGAGCGCGGCTACGAAAACGACCTGCCCGTCGTCCATGTCCGCAAAGCTTCGATGCGCCTCGCGCCGGGCGCGCTTTTCGCCGGCCGGCTGGGCGGCAGCGCCGTCGTGGATGGCGCCGACGTCAACGTGATCAAGCGCCACAAGACGCCGGAGGACGAGGCGGAGGACAGCGGTGCCGAACTGAAGGAGACGCAGCGCGAGGTGCAGCGCTGGCAGGATGTGTTTCGCGATTCCTTTCCGATGGAGTTGAGCCGGCTGGAGGTGAGGAACACTCGCGTGCGCTACATCGACCGCTCCGCCGAGCCCGTGGCGGAAGTCGGTGTCGAGAATCTCCATATCGTCGCGGAAGACCTGCAAAATCGTCCGAAGGCCAACGGCGATCCGCTCCCGGCGAAAGTGCGGATCGAAGCGACCACGACGGGCAATGGGAAATTCCGCTCCGAGATTCAGGTGAACCCGATTGCGGAGCAGCCGACCTTCGCGGCGAATTTCGAGCTGCGCGAGGTGCAGCTCCCCGCCGCGAACGACTTCCTGGCCGCGCAGGCGAATGCCGACGTCTCCCGTGGCACGTTCGAAATGTTCACGGAGATCGAGGCCGGCGGTGGCGCGTATCACGGCTACGTGAAACCGATGTTTCACGATCTGGAGTTCGAGACGGTGAACGACGACGAGAAGAGTCTTGTCGAACGCGCGAAGGAGACCGTCGTCAGCGCGGTCGCGAGCGTGCTGGAGAACGATCAGCAGGAGCAGGTGGCCGCACGTGCGCCGTTCTCGGGCAACTTCGCCGACAACGAGGTCGATGTCTGGTCGACCATCGGCACGCTTTTCCGCAACGCCTTCGTCCAGGCGTTGCGCGGCGGTTTCGAGGGGAGCGGGGGAGCTCGGGATTAGGCGTTTCGACCGCAGGCGAGGGAGAGCTGGCGGGCTCGCGCGACCATCTCCCGCCGCCACTCCGAATCGCGCAGCTCGCACACCGCGGCGTCGGCGAGCGCATCCGCCGATCGGGCGAGCGCGTGGCGGCGGTTGGGCGCACGGGTCACGGCCGCGATCGCTTCGAGCGCCCAGAGGATACGCTGGAGCAGAGCCACGTTCCGCCCGCCGTTTTCGCGGATCTGGTTGAACGAGAGCTGCACGAACGTTTCGAATGTCGCCCGCTTCGCGACCACGCGTAGTTTCCCGTCGTGGACGCGGAACGGAGATTCCGCCTGGCGGGTCGCGGCATGCCGGAGAAGATCGGTGAGGACGTTGAGGCAGAGGATGGCGGTCGTGGTGTCGTTCATGGCCGGCGACAGGGCCCGCAAGGCGACATCCACGATCTGCCGAATACCAAACGCGGGGTCCTGTTCGATCGTGCGGGTGTGGTCGATCGTGAAGCTCGCGGCGATCGCGGTGGCTTCGTCGCCCTTGGGGTCAAGCGGACGGTTGGTTGAGGCGATCGGGGTTCCGGATAGCACGAAATCGCCGACGCAGTAGTCGAGTTTCAGCAACAGGTCGTGTGCGACGGCGGCCTTCAGCAACGCGGACTCGTTGACGATCTGCAGTTCGCCCGACGTCGACGCGGCGATGGGATGCCAGGTCACGCTGCGCAATTCCCGCGGTTCGCTTTCCGCTTCTTCGCCGAGCGTGTGGGGAAACAGCTCGCTGATCGCGTGGTGGGTTTCCGCCGCGATGGTGGTGACGATCGACGAAGCCTGGATGGACGTCGCGACATGGTGGATGAAGTAGATCAGGTAGACGACGCCCACCAGCGCCAGCGCGACGCCGACGGCCACGGCGATGGCGGGCACGTGGCCGTTTTCCTCCCCGCCGCGGATGCCCGGCAGCACGACCAGGCAATAGGCGAAGATGCCGACGAAGACGCCCAGCACGGATTGGTTGCCGCGGTCGCGCATGAAGTGCCGCAGGACCCGGGGCGAATACTGCTGCGAGGCGAGCGAGAGCGCGACGATGGTGATGGAAAATACGACGCCAGCGACGGTGATCATCGAACTGGCAATGGCCGAGAGCATCGCCCGCGAGCCTTGCGCGCTGAATCCGAAGGCCGCGGGCAACTTGTCCTGTGCGAGGAGCGGGAACATTCGCCCGATTTCGACGAGCCCCAGGGCGAGCGCGATGGCCGACATCACGATCAGGCTCGGCAGGAACCAGAGGCTGGAGCGGAGGTTGACCCACAGAGCGAGAAGCCGGTGCATCCCTATCCAGTCACCGGGCGGGCGGCCAGGTTCACCGGCGGGCGAGGAACGCGCTTGCGCCCCGCGCGGCGTCTGGGTTGTGCTGTCCGTTTCCCACGCCGCACATGCCTCAAACCATCGCCGTCCTGGACTTCGGTTCGCAGCTCACCCAAGTCATCGCCCGCCGCATTCGCGAGTGCCAGGTCTACTCCAAAATCTATCACTACTCGACGCCGGCGGCGCAGTTGCGCGAGGACGGCGTGATCGGCATCATCCTTTCCGGCGGCCCGCAGAGCGTTTACGCGAAAAAAGCGCCGCATCCCGATCCGGCGATTTTCGAACTGGGCGTTCCGGTGCTCGGGATCTGCTATGGCGTGCAGTTGATGGGGCATTTCCTCGGCGGGAAGGTCGAGCACAGCAAGGCCCGCGAATACGGCCACGGTCACCTCACCATCAAGCGCCCCGGCAAGCTCTTCGCCGGCCTGCCGCGCAAGCTCCGCATCTGGAATTCGCACGGCGACAAACTCGCCAAACTTCCGCCGGGCTTCGTGGCCACCGCGATCTCGGAAAACTCGCCGTATTCGGGAATCGAGGACGCGAAGCGCGGCTTCTACGGCATTCAATTTCACCCGGAGGTGTTTCACACCGAGCGCGGCGTGGACATGATTCGCAACTTCCTCGTCGGCATCTGCGGTGCGGCGCAGGACTGGACGACGAAGGACTTCATCGCGCATGCGGTGGCCGACATCCGCGCGAAGGTGGGCAAGTCCCGCGTGATCCTCGGGCTTTCCGGCGGCGTCGACTCGTCCGTCGCGGCCGCGCTGTTGCACAAGGCGATCGGCAAGCAGCTCACGTGCATCTTCGTCGACAACGGCCTTATCCGGAAGGGCGAGCGCGAATATGTGGAGAAGCTTTACGCGAAACATTTCCACATCGACCTGCGCGTGGTCGACGCATCGAAGCTGTTTCTGAAGCGGTTGAAGGGCATCACGGAGCCCGAGCAGAAGCGGAAGATCATCGGCCGGACCTTCGTGGAGGTTTTCGAAAAGTCGCTTCGCTCGATCAAGGGCAGCGCCGAGTTCCTCGCGCAGGGCACGCTTTATCCGGATGTGATCGAGAGCGTTTCGATCGGCAACAATCCCGCGTCGCTCATCAAGACTCATCACAACGTCGGCGGCCTGCCCGAGCGGATGAAGCTCAAGCTGGTCGAGCCGCTGCGCGAACTCTTCAAAGACGAGGTGCGCAAAGTCGGCGCCGCGCTCGGCCTGCCGAAGGAAGTGGTGTGGCGACAGCCGTTTCCGGGCCCCGGCCTGGGCGTGCGCGTCATGGGCGAAATCACGGCGGAAAATCTCGAAATCCTGCGCAATGCCGACGCGGTGCTCCACGACGAGATGATGGCGTCCGGGCTTTACTACAAAGTCTGGCAGTCGTTCTGCGTTTTCCTGCCGGTGCGCACCGTCGGTGTCTTTGGCGACGAGCGCACTTACGATTACGTGGTGGCGCTGCGCATCGTCGAAAGCGTGGATGCGATGACGGCGGACTGGGCCAAAATCCCGCACGCCGTCCTGCAACGGATTTCCAGCCGCATCACCAACGAGGTCCGCGGCGTGAGCCGCGTCGTGCTCGACATCAGTTCGAAGCCGCCTGCGACCATCGAATGGGAGTGAGCGGGGAAGCCCGACTTCCTCGTCGGGCTGGTTTTTGGGAAGCATCGCACCGGTCGATCGCGCGGTTCGCCTTGCTGTAGATCCGGCCCGACGGGACGTCGGACCCCACCTTCCCGGCAAAGCGGCTTCCCTCGACCGAAACTTTCGTCCAAGCTCCGCCCCCTATGATGTTGCCCCCCATCCGCGTGTTCGCCGCCGCCGTGCTCGCTTTGGTCGCCACCGTGGTCGTTCACGCCGCCGAGCCGGCGATCATTGCGAAGGCGCGCGCCCGGCTGGGGCCCGACGCCGTGCTGGATGCGGTGAAGTCGATACATTACGTCGGCACGATGACGGCGCCCGATCCGCAGGACGCGGCGAAACAGGTGCAGTATCGCATCGAGATCTACCTGCAAAAACCGGCGCAACAGCGGATCGAAATCACCTCCGACCGGATCATCGAGGTCAGCGCGCTCGACGACTACGATGCCTGGCGGCGCGTGACCGATGCGACCGATCTTACGAAGTGGCAGCAGAGCCAGCTCGGCGCCGAGCAGATCAAGCAGTTGCGGGCCGATGTGTGGCAGAACCTCTCGTTCTTCCGGGGCATCGAAAAGATCGGCGGCACGGTGGAGGACCAGGGGCCGACGACGATCGACGGGGTGAGCTGCCGCAAGATCGCGTTCACCCACAGCCCCTCGCTCATCTACTACCGCTATTTCAACGAAGCCACGGGCGAGCTCGTCTACACCGGCGACGACAACAGCAACATTCGCGAGGAAGGCGAAATGACCGCCGGCGGTATCCGTTTTCCGAAGACGCTGCGGATCACCCAGCGGACCGATGCCGGCACGGAGGTGCGCACGATCGCTTTCGACAAAATCACGGTGAACGAAACCTTCCCGCCCGAGCTCTTCGCCGTGCCGCTGCCAACTGTGAGATGATGTTTTCCTGCTCGAACAACGCCGGTCCGTGACCGGCGTTCGGGTCTCCGGATTTGTTCCCATGCGCACGTTAAGCTACGCTTCGAAAACCTTTGCCGCCGATCTGGCGGAGTTCTGCCGCGACGCCGTCGTGCCGCGCGAAATTTCCGACTCCGTCGCCGCGATCCTCGCCGACGTGCGCCAGCGGGGCGACGAAGCGGTCGTCTACTACGCCGCGAAGTTCGACGGCGCGCGGCTGCGTTCGCGGGACCTGCGCGTGCCGGAAGCCGACATCGCCGCCGCCGCCAAGCGGCTGCCAAACGCCGAGCGTCGCGCCTTGGTCGCTGCGCATGAAAGCATCGTGGCGTTCAACAAGCGCGGCCTGCCGAAGGGTTGGACGGCGAAGAATCCGCACGGCGCGATCGTCGGCGAGAAGTTCGATCCGATCCGGCGCGTCGGCCTTTATGTTCCCGGCGGCCAGGTGCCGCTGGTGTCGACGGTGTTGATGACGGTCACGCTCGCGAAGATCGCCGGCTGTCCGGAAATCGCGGTCTTCACGCCCTCGAATTCCGAGGGGAAGATTGCCGACGGCCTGCTCGCGGCGTTGCACCTCGTGGGCGTGACGGAGGTCTATCGCGTCGGCGGCGTGCAGGCGATCGGGGCGATGGCGTATGGCACGACAATGATTCCGGCGGTCGACAAGATCTTCGGGCCGGGCAACGCCTACACGTGCGAGGCGATGCGGCAGGTGTTTGGCACCGTCGGCGTCAACGGCCTCCCGGGCCCGAGCGAAGTGATGATCATCGCCGACGAGACGGCGCGGATCGATTACGCCGCGGCCGACCTGCTGGCGCAGGCGGAGCACGGTTCGGGACGGGAAAAAATTTATCTCGTGGCCACGTCAGCCGCGTTGATTGACGCGATTTCGGCGGAGGTTTTGAGCCAGCTTCAATTCCTTGCTCGTTCCGAGAAAACGCGGCGCGTGCTCGATAACGGGTTCTTGACGGTCGAGGTGAAGACGCTCGCGCAGGCGGCGGAGGTCGCGAACTACGTCGCGCCCGAGCACCTCGAGCTGCTCGTGGGCGACGCGGCGGCGAAGAAGCTGACAAAGGCCGTGACGACGGCCGGCGCGATCATGATCGGCAACGACACGCCGACGGCGCTGGGCGATTTCACCGCGGGGCCGAGTCACGTGCTGCCGACAGGGCGGGCGGGACGCTATTTCAGCGGGATGCGGGCAACGGATTTTCTGCGGCGCACGAGCATCGTGCGCTACGACCGCAAGAGCCTGAAGAAAGGCGAGCCGATCGTGGCGGCGTTCGCGGCGATGGAGCAGCTCGACGCTCACGGGCGCAGTGCGAAGATCCGACTTTTATAACCGCAAAGAGCGCTAAGGCCCTTGGCCCGGTCGGCACTTTGTGAACTTTGCGTTCTTCGCGGTGAAATCATGAATCTTTCCTCTCTCGCTCTTCCGCACGTGGCGAAGCTCCACGCCTACACGCCCGGCCTGCAGCCGATCGAAGCGGGCTGGGTGAAACTCAACACCAACGAATGCCCGTATCCGCCGAGCCCGCGCGTCGCGGAGGCGATCCGGCAGGAGATCGGCGAGGATGGCGCGTCGCTGCGTCTGTATCCAAATCCCAAGAGCAGTCCGCTGCGCGCGGCGGTGGCGCGGCTGCATGGATTGACGGAGGAAAACGTCATCATCGGCAACGGGTCCGATGACATCCTGAATCTGCTCGTGCGGGTGTTTTGTGCGCGCGACGCGCAGGCCGGATTCACCTTCCCCAGCTATTCGCTTTATCCGGTGCTCGTCGAAATCCAGGACGGGCGCGCCGAGACGATCGAGTTCGACCGCTCGATGAAACTCCCGCTGGAGCGGATCGCGGCATCGAAGGCGCGGGCGTTTTTCCTGACCTCGCCGAATGCGCCCACGGGCGTCGGCTTCTCGAATGCCGAGATCGAGGAGGTTCTTTCGCGTTTCGCCGGCGTGTTGATTGTCGACGAAGCGTATGCGCCGTTCGCCAACGAAAACGCGGTCGCGCTGCTCGCGCGTCATCCGCGGCTCGTGGTGGTGCGCACGCTGTCGAAGGCGTATGCGCTCGCCGGCATTCGGGTCGGCTACGCCCTCGCGCATCCGGAGTTGATCGACCTGCTCGATCGCGTGCGCGACAGCTACAACGTGAACCGCCTCTCGCAGGCGGCGGCGCTCGCGGCGGTCGGCGACACGGCGTATTTTGCGGCGATGGTGGCGCGGGTGAAGGCGACGCGCGATGCCGCGGTGGAGCGTTTCGCGCAGGCGCGCGGCTGGTTCACGTATCCCTCGCAGGCGAATTTCATTTTCACCGAGCCGAAAACCGCGCGCGGGGAGTGCGGCGCGGCGGTGGCGAAATCGGCCTACGATTTCCTTTATGCGCGCAAGGTGCTGGTGCGCTACTTCCCGAGCCACGCCTTGACCGCCTCGTTCCTGCGCATCAGCGTCGGCACGGACGACGAAATGTTCGTCCTGCAAAACACCCTCGACGAATGGCTAAAGGCAGCTCCCAACGCGTAGCGCAGGTTT
The DNA here is from genome assembly GCA_023430565.1 of Verrucomicrobiota bacterium. Taxonomy (GTDB): domain Bacteria; phylum Verrucomicrobiota; class Verrucomicrobiia; order Opitutales; family Opitutaceae; genus Opitutus. Next base: position 6,121 of record JAEZAD010000171.1, on the reverse strand, counting down.
CCCGGAAGACGGCGGAGACCGACATCACGCTTTCGCTCGCGATCGACGGTCGCGGCGCGGCGAAGATCGACACTGGCGTGCCGTTTTTCGACCACATGCTGACGCTGTTCGCGAAGCATGGGTTGTTCGATCTGGACGTGAAGGCGGTCGGCGACGTGGCGGTGGATTATCATCACACGGTCGAGGATGTCGGCCTCGTGCTCGGGCAGGCGTTCAAGGAAGCGCTTGGCGACAAGGTCGGCATCAAGCGCTACGGCTTTTTCCTGCTGCCGATGGACGAGTCGCTGGCGCGGATCGTCGTCGATGTGGGCGGGCGGCCGCATCTCGTTTACGAGGCGGAGGCGCCGACGATGTTCGTGCGCGACTTCAACATCGTGCTGGTGAAGGAATTTTGTCGCGCGTTCAGCAACGCGCTCGGGGCGAATTTGCACGTGCAGCTGGTCTACGGCGAAGAGCCTCACCATGTGGCCGAAGCGATCTTCAAGGGTTTGGCGCGGGCGCTGGATGCGGCGACGCAGATCGAGCCCCGCGCGGCGGATTTGCTGCCGTCGACCAAGGGGAAACTGTAGGACCGGCTTTACGCCGCGACCGAGTTGTGTCGCGTTGAGCCGCGGCATAAAGCCGCTTCCACATGTCTGCTGCCACTCCCATCGCCGTCATCGACACGGGCATCTGCAATCTCCGCAGCGTCACCAAGGCGCTGGAGGCGGTGGGCGCGGAGCCGCGGGTCGTGCGCACGCCGGAAGATTTGGAGGCGAGCGGCGGGCAGGGGCTGGTGCTGCCGGGCGTCGGGGCGTTGCGCGACTGCGTGGCGTCGTTGCGCGCGACGAAGCTCGACGCGTCGGTGCGCGCGTGGATCGCGGCGGACCGGCCGTTTCTCGGGGTGTGTCTCGGGATGCAGGCGCTGTTCGAGCGCTCGGAGGAAGGCGGGGTGACGGGGCTGGGCGTGTTTCCCGGCGAAGTCGTGCGCTTTCGCCGTCCGGCGGAGATCAAGATTCCGCACATGGGCTGGAATACGGTCACGTTTCGCCAGCTGGAGTCGCCGCTGGCGAATTCCCTGACGCGCGAGGGAGAAGCGTTTTATTTCGTGCACAGCTTTCATTGCCGGCCGCGCGATGCGGCGCTCGTGCTCGCGGAGTGCGATTATGGCGGGGCGTTTACGGCGGCGATCGGTCGCGGGCGCTGCTTCGCGACGCAGTTTCACCCGGAGAAGAGCCAGGCGAAGGGGCTGCAGATCTATCGAAATTTCGCGACGGTGGCCGCGGCGGCGTAATCAGAAAATCCGATACGGCGCATAACGTTTTCTAAGGCGTGAGCCGATGTCACGAAAACGGAAGCGGTTGCCGCAAGATTGCTTTGCCAGCGGCAAGGATTTGGCTTCGTTTCGCCCGACGATGGCCAACCTCCCTCCCGCTACCCTCCACCTCGACAACAAGGACTACAAACTGCCCGTGTTCGTGGGCACCGAGGGTGAACGCGGGGTGGATATTTCGAAGCTGCGCGCGGAGAGCGGCGCGATCACGTTCGACGACGGTTTTGGCAACACGGGCTCGTGCGCGAGCGCGATCACGTTCATCGACGGCGAAGTCGGCGTGCTGCGCTACCGGGGCTATCCGATCGAGCAGCTCGCGCAGCAGTCGAGCTTCGTCGAGACGGCGTATCTGGTGATGTATGGCGAGCTGCCGACGACGCAGCAGCGTCAGGGTTTTTCGAAGCGGCTGACCACGCACGCGCGCCTGCGCGAAGGCATGCTGCGGTTCCTGCAGCACTTCCCGCGCGACTCGCACCCGATGGCGGTGCTGTCGGCGACCTTCAACGCGCTCGGCGCGTATTATCCGCACCTGGCGAGCAACAACCACCAGCGCGACCTCGAGCACTTCGACGAGGCGGCGGCGATCGCGATTTCCAAGGTGCGCACGATCGCGGCGCATACCTTCCGGGTGAACAACGGCATGCCGTTCAACGACCCGCGTCCGGATCTTGGATACTGCGAGAACTTCCTGCACCTGATGTTCTCGGAGCCTTACAACGAATATGCTGCGACGCCCGAGGTCGCATCAGCGTTGAATCTGTTCCTTTTGTTGCACGCCGACCATGAGCAGAACTGCTCGACGTCGACGGTGCGGATGGTGGCGTCGGCGGGCGCGAATCTGTTCGCGTCGATTTCGGCCGGCGTGAACGCGCTTTGGGGCCCGCTGCATGGCGGCGCGAACATGGCGGTGCTCGAGATGCTGCAGAGCATTCACGACGAAGGCGACGACGGCACGAAATTCATCGCAGCGGCGAAAGCCGGGAAGGGCGAGCGGCTGATGGGCTTCGGCCACCGCGTCTACAAGAACTACGATCCGCGCGCGAAGATCATCAAGGCGAGCTTCTACAAGGCGCTCGGCTCGCTCGGCATCAAGGACGACCCGCTGCTGAACATCGCGATGAAGCTCGAGGAGGTCGCATTGAACGACGACTACTTCATCTCGCGGAAGCTCTATCCGAACGTCGATTTCTACTCCGGTCTGATCATGCGCGCGCTCGGGATCCCGTTGAACATGTTCACGGTGATGTTCGCCATTGGCCGCATGCCCGGCTGGATCGCGCAGTGGCGCGAGGTCGCGCAGAATCCGAAGCTGAAGATTTACCGTCCGCGCCAGATTTACGTTGGCCCTGGTCTGCGCGATTACGCGCCGATGGAGAAGCGCGGGTAGGACGCTCGGAGGGCGAAAACTTTCCGGAGTGACGGTAGGCAGCGAGCTTGTTCGCGCTCGCAGCGCCTGCGAGCAGGGGGGCTACTCTTGGATCATTCGCCCTCTTCGGGCGGGGTGAAGCCGCGGCGGAGAATGTTTTCGGCGATGGCGCGCGGGAAGAGGAAGTTTTCGAGATAGCCGCGGCCGCCGGCCTTCGTGCCGGCGCCGCTCAACTTGTAGCCGCCAAATGGATGCCGTTCGACGATCGCGCCGGTGATGCCGCGATTCAGGTAGAGATTGCCGCAGGCGAGCTCGCGTTGCGCGCGTTCGAGCGCGCTCGGGCTGCGGGAGAAGAGTCCGCCGGTGAGCGCGTAGTCGGTGGCGTTGGCGAGGGCAAAGGCTTCGTCGAGATCGCGGGCTTTCAGGATGGCGAGCACGGGGCCGAAGATCTCTTCGCGGGCGATCGTGTGTTCGGGTTTCACGTGGGTGAAAATCGTGGGCGGGACGTAGAAGCCACCGCTGGAAACGAGTCCGGCGGAGAGCGTCGCCTGCCACGCGAGTTTGGCCTCTTTTTTCCCCTGCTCGATGGCGCCGAGGATTTTTTGCTGCGCGTCGGCGTCGATCACCGGGCCGACGATCGTGCCGGAATGCGCGGGATCGCCGATGGGGAGCGCCGCGGCGGCGGCGGCGAGCCGTTCGGCGAATTTTTCGTAGACGTCGGAAAGGACGATGAGACGGGATAGCGCGGAGCACTTTTGTCCGGAAAATCCGAACGCACTGTAGAGCACGGCGGGAATGGCTTCGTCGAGGTCGGCATCGTTGTCGATGATGAGGGGGTTTTTGCCGCCCATCTCGCACACGACCTTTTTCAGATTGGCCTGGCCGGGGAGCGTGCGCCCGGCGGCTTCCCAGATCTTAAGGCCGACCGCGCGGGAGCCGGTGAAGGCGACGAAATCGATCTTCGGGTGGGCGGCGAGATGGGCGCCGACGTCTTCGCCGTATCCAGACAACAGATTCACGACGCCGGCGGGGAGGCCGGCTTCAAGGAGGATGTCCATGAACGCGGCGGCAATGACGGAGGTTTGCTCGGCCGGCTTCATGATGACGGTGTTGCCGGCGACGACCGGCGCGATCGTCATCCCGCAGAGGATCGCGAGCGGGAAGTTCCACGGTGCGATGACAACGCCTGTGCCGCGCGGAATCCAGCGCAGCGTGCAGCGCTCGCCGGGGACGGGTTGCGTGATGGTGGTCGTGTCGAGGAGACGCATCTCGGCGGCGTAGAAGCGGCAGAAATCGACGGCCTCGCTGATGTCGGCGTCGGCTTCGATCCAGGGTTTGCCGGCTTCGAGGATTTCGAGCGCGGAAGCTCGTGGCGGCGCGACTCGAGGAGGTTTGCAACGCGCTCGGCGAAGGCCGCGCGTTCGGCGGCGGAGCGCGCGGCCCAGGCGGGTTGGGCGGAGCGGGCGGCGGCGAGGGCGGCGTCCGCGTCGGCGATCGTGGCGCGGGCGACGTATCCGACGACCTGTGACGGGTGGGCGGGGTTGACGGAGGCGATGTCGTCGCGATCGGAAATCTTCTTGTTGCCGATCACGAGGGGGTGGCGGGCGCCGAGGTGCGAAGTGGCGGCCGCGAGCGCGGTGCGGAGTTGTTCGCGTTGGGGCGCGAGGGAAAAATCCGAGTTCGGGGCGTTGCGGAAGGGGGAGCCTGACGTTCGCGTGTGGCTCAAACCCGCCGGGGCGGCGGGTTCCACCTCGAGGGCGTCGGTGGGGTTTCGGAGCAACTGCTCCTTCGTCGATTCGCCGGTGTTTTTTTGGCGGAGGAAGCCTTCGTTGCTCGTGTTCTCGAGGAGGCGGCGGACGAGGTAGGCCATGCCGGGCAGGAGTTCGCCGATCGCACAGTATTCGCGGACGCGATGGCCGGTTTGGACGAGGGCGGCTTTCAGTTCGTCGGCCATGCCGTAGAGCGCCTGGAATTCGTAGGCGCGCGGGTCGATGCCGAGCCGGTCGGCTTGCGCAATCGCGTGAGCGACGGAGCGGACGTTATGGGTCGCGAAGTTGGGCGTGGCGACATCGAGATTCTGGAGGAGGAGGAGCGAGAGCTTCTCGAAGTTTGCGTCGGATTCCGGCTTCCGTTGCCACACGGGAACCGGCCATTCGCGCTGGCGGGCGAGGATCGTTTCGTAGTCCCAGTAGGCGCCTTTCACGAGGCGGATGTTAAGCGGGCGGCGATGGGCGCGAGCCCAGGCGAGCAGGGCAACGAGGTCGGCTTCGCAGTCGCGGAGGTAGGCTTGCAGGGCGATGCCGATGGAGGGTTTTTCGCGGAACTCAGCTTCTTCGAGGATGGATTTGAAGAGGGCGAGCGTGAGGTCCTTCAGCTTGTAGCTCTCCATGTCGAAGTTGATCAGCGCGCCGACGTCGGCGGCGCGGCGGAGGATGGGGCGGAGTCGCTCCTTCAGCGCGGCGATGGAGTGATCGGGAGCGGCGGGGTGAACGTCGGGGGTGAGGGCGGAGATTTTGATGGAGAGGTTGAGCCGGGGCAGGGGCTGGTTGGCGGGGCCGAGATCGCTGAAACACGGCCGCGGTTCGCGTGCGAGGAAAGCGGATACGGTGTCGAGGACATCGAGGTTGCGCTGGAGAAACGCGTCGGCCTCGGCGTCGCTGACGACGGTTTCGCCGAGGAGATCGATGGTGGTGGCGATGCCGGCGGCGGCGTTGCGCCGGAGTTGTTTCACGAGGTCGGCGGGCGTCTCGCCGGCGACGAACTGGGCGGCCATCGAGATGACGTTGGCTTTGACGGGGCCGGCGACGAGGGCGGGCGCGAAAGAGGAGGCGGCGAGGCCGGCTTTGAGGGCGGGGTTCAGTTCGACAGCGCGATCGCCGAGGTATTCCTGCAAGTGCCGGACGATTTCGGAGGAGGAGGTGAGCGACGGCAGGACGTCGACGAAGCGGAAGAGCTGGGCCTTGAAGGCGGGATCGCGCATCGACCATTCCATGAGGCGGGCGTGGACGCCTCTTTTGGAAAAGAGGCTGGGCGCCGGATGGGCGTCCATGAGGGCGAAGAGTTTTTCGCCGATGGCGCGAACGGAGGCTTCGAGGGCCGGATCGGACGAGAGGAAGGCGGGGTGGCTCATGCGGTTGCGCGGGGTGATCGAGCGGTGGAAGGTTTATGACACAAGGTCGGCGGGGCGGGCGAGCCTGCAAGAGGTGGGGTTGGGGGCGACGGCTCGCGGGCACTTGCCGCCACGATGATGCGAGGGATTGGCGGGAGACGGCGGGTTAGCGCTCGCCGCGGTGGTGGCGACGGGGTTAGGGATTCGTGCGACTTTTCGGCTCCGGCCGTGTTTTGGGCATGAACGATGACACTCCAGTGCAAACCCAAACCACGGGACTAATCACCCCGCCCGACTTCACGACGTTCATGCGAAACTATCAGGACATGGTGTA
>JAEZAD010000142.1 GCA_023430565.1 Verrucomicrobiota bacterium | reverse complement strand
AGTCGCTGCTGAGCGAGAAAAACCATATGGCAATGCTGGATGGCTTTGACGAGAAGATTCGGGAAGCTGCCGTCATTGTTGAAAAAGCGTATGAGGAATATACTGCTGTCATAAGGCGTCAGAAATCGCTGTTCGGCAGCGACGGTGACCGCGAACGGCGTATCGATATACTCAAATTCCAAGTCAGCGAAATCAAACAGGCTGCTATCACCGAAGGAGAGGAAGACGATCTGCTGGCACAGCGTGCCCGTCTGAATGCCTCAGAGAAGATCATGGAGGCGCTGACAGCGGCATATGAGCTGCTGTATGCGGCGGAACCGGTGAATGTACTGTCTGCGCTCAAGGACACGGGCCGCCGGTTACAGGGCGTCGAAGACGTGGATTCGCGCTATTCCGATATGGCATCCAAGGTGGAAGAGGCGTATTACGTACTGGAGGAAGTAGCCTCCGCCGTCCGCGATGAGATGAGCGAGGATTTATTTGATCCGGATACGTTGGAACGTATTGAGGACCGTCTGGCGCTGATCGGCAGCTTAAAGCGCAAATACCAGGACCCGCTTGCGACAGGCGCATTTCTGTGCCGTGCCGAGCAGGAGCTGGAAGACCTGCTGGGCAGCGAAGCGCTGCTCAAGGAGCTGGAGTCGAAAGCGAATGTCCTTAAGCAGCGGCTCTACGACAGTTCTGTGCGCTTATCTGCATTGCGCCGTGACGCGGCAACGCGGTTTGAACATCTGATCGTGGAGCAGCTCGTTGACCTTGGTATGACTGCAGCCCGGTTTGAGGTCCGGTTTGCAGATCAATTGAGTATCGAAGAGGCCGTACTTACACCGGAGGGCGTCGATACTGTGGAGTTCTACATCTCCACCAATCGCGGCGAACCCGTGAAGCCATTGCGAAAGGTTGCTTCGGGCGGCGAAGTATCGCGCATCATGCTCGCTCTCAAAACCATCGCGGCGGACAGGGGCGGAATTCCGACGATGATATTCGACGAGATCGATACGGGCATCAGCGGACGCATCGCGCAGGTGGTGGCTGAGAAGCTCATTGGCATATCGCGCGGACGGCAGGTGGTGTGCGTTACGCATCTGCCGCAGATCGCCAGCATGGCGGACAGGCATTTTCTGATATCCAAGCACAGCGATGAAACCTCCACACATACACGGCTCACGGCCCTGGATTTGCCGGAGAGGACGCGGGAGATAGCGCGTTTGACAGGCGGAGATACTGATGCATCTTTGGCACACGCGTCCGAAATGCTGCGCTTAGCCGACGATTTTAAAACGACAATTTAAGCAAAGCCTAGAGAATATTTCAAAGTATAAATACCACCCTCTCTAACGACACTAAGTTATTATTGGCTGTCGTGGAGAGGTGTTTTTTTGAAAACGATCATCAGAATTTTAGGCATACTGTTTGTTGTCGCGCTGTGCGTCGTCTATTTTCTTCCGGCGGTACAGAGCTATTCCAGCATACCCAACGAGATATACATAGAAAAAGGAAGGGCAAAAACCATTGACCTAGGGCTGCCCATGCAGGCGGAGGTAGAATCCGCCGGCGTGATCAGCCTCGATAGCGAAACACTCGTGGATGTAACAGGTATGCAAAGTCCGCTGGTGATTGAATCAATCGACAACGGTGATGCGACCATTGAGCTGACACTGTTTGGACTCCCTGTCAAAAGCGTGAAGGTCAACGTCAGCGAGGAGCGCATGGTGGTTCCCGGCGGCCAGAGCATCGGTGTCACGCTGCTTACCAAGGGGGCGCTGGTAGTGGGCATTACGGGCATTGAAATGGAAAATGGCAACACAGTGAACCCCGCCCGAGAGGCGGGCATGCTGCCGGGGGACGTAATTACGCACATAAATGGCACGGATATAGAAAACGCAGCGCATGTGACACGCATTATCAATGAAGCAACGGGCGATCTTGACATCACCGTTCTGCGAAATGGCCGGGAAATTGATCTGCATGTCAAACCGGTGCAGGATTTTTCTGACGGCAAGATGCGGCTGGGTGTCTGGGTACGAGACAGCACTGCGGGTGTGGGCACTCTCACCTTTATCGATCCTGACAGCCGGTGGTTCGCTGGACTCGGCCATGCCATCACTGATCTGGATACGGGCAGCGTTCTGAGTGTCAAGCAAGGCGAGATCTATTTCTCTGAAATTATCCAGATAAACAAGGGGGAGAGCGGTATACCCGGCGAGATCCAGGGTTTTTTCTCCAGTTCTTCGGGCAACATGGGCCTGATACACAAAAACACGGATTTTGGAATCTATGGCACGCTGTACAATGACGTAGATATGGGTAAGTTTCCCAAGCCTGTTGCGGTGGCACGCCGGGACGAGGTTCAGCTCGGTCCGGCCAACATATTGTCCACAATAGATCACCAGGGTGTACGCGAATTCAGCTGCGAGATTATTAAGTTGGCTGAGCAGAGCTTTGCCGGACAGAAAGGCATTGTAATCCGCGTAACCGATCCTGAACTGCTGGACAAAACCGGCGGTATCGTGCAGGGCATGAGCGGCAGCCCGATCATGCAAAA
>JAEZAD010000077.1 GCA_023430565.1 Verrucomicrobiota bacterium | reverse complement strand
GGGGGCGTGTCGCGCGGAGTGGCGCGGCTTTTCGGTTTACCCCTTTCCCCCTCGATGCGTTTCGGCAGCCTGCACGTTCTCGATCTGGCCATCATTCTCGCCTACCTCGCGGTGGTGATTTACATCGGCCGGCGCGCGAGTGCGGCGGCGGCGAGCGAGGAGGGGTTCTTTCTCGCGGGGAGAAAGCTCGGGAAGTTGTATCAGTTTTTCCTGAATTTCGGGAATGCGACGGATGCGAACGGGGCGGTGAGCACGTCGAGTCTGGTTTATCAGAAAGGCGTGTCGGGCGTGTGGCTGTCGCTGCAGACGCTGTTCATGAATCCCTATTATTGGTTCATGAACGCGTGGTTTCGGCGCGTGCGGCTGGTGACGGTGGCGGATTTGTTCGAGGACCGGTTTGGGAGCCGGGCGCTGGCGCGGTTTTATGCGGTGTTTCAGATCGTGGCGACGGTGGTGGTGATCATCGGGTTTGGAAATCTCGTGGGCTACAAGGTGACGGCGTCGCTGCTGGTGAAGCCGGAGGCGCAGTGGACGTCGGCGGAGCGGGCGTCGGTCGAGCAGTATCAGGAATTGAAACGGCTCGAGGGGGCGCAGCGAAATGGGGCGCTCGGGGCGGAGGATGAGTTGCGGCTGGTGGTGTTGCGCGAGGCGGACAAGCGCGGGGAGTTGCGGAGTTATGTGTCGTGGATTCACGGGACGACGGGGAAGTGGACTTATTACCTCGTCTATTCGGTGATCGTGGGCGGCTACATCGTGATGGGCGGGCTGGCGGCGGCGGCGGTGAACGAGGCGCTGCAGGGCGTGCTGATCGTGGTGTTTTCGTTTATCCTGATTCCGTTCGGGTTATCGGCGATCGGCGGGTGGGATCAGTTGAGCGAGCGCGTGCCGTCGGACATGTTTCAACTGCTGGGCGATGGCGGGAGCGGGATTGGCGCGTGGGAGCTGGCGGGGATATTCCTGATCTCGATCGTGCAGATCCATGGGATCATCGGAAACATGGCGGTGGCGGGATCGGCGCGGAACGAGTTTGCGGCGCGGTTTGGCGCGGTGTCGGGGACGTATGCGAAGCGGGTGATGATCATCCTGTGGGCGTTTTGCGGGCTGATAGCGGCGGCGCTGTATCAGGGCGGCGAGGCGTTGTCGGATCCGGATTCGGCGTGGGGGACGATGGCGTTGACGCTGCTGCAGCCGGGGTTTCTCGGGCTGATGATGGCGGGGTTGCTGGCGGCGAACATGTCGACGGTGGCGGCGCAGACGATGGCGGTGTCGGCGCTGTTTGTGCGCAATGTCTACAATTATCTGATACCGCGGACGACGGAGCGCGGGACGGTGCTGGCGGGGCGGTGGGCGATCGTGGGGATCCTCGCGGTGGGCGTGTATGCGGCGGCGAACATGGACGATGTTTACGAAGTCGTGCAGTTGTTGCTGACGGTGAATGTGCCGTTCGGCGCGGCGGTGATGCTGATTTATTTCTGGCGGAAGCTGACGGCGGCGGCGGTGTGGTCGGCGGTGGTGGTGTCGGCGGTGGCGAACATCATCGTGCCGTCGATGATTGCGCCGCGGGTGGAGGCGATCGCGCGGAGTCCGGCGCTGACGCAGACGGTGGAGTGGAGCGGGCGCGGCGAGGCGGTGTTTTTCCAGAGTGTGATTCGCGAGGAGCCGCGCGATCCGGCGAGCGCGCGGATCGGCGTGGGGCGGTTTCACGTGGAGTTGTGGGTGCTCGACAAAATGGGCGTGCCGGTGGCGAGCTTCAGTCCGAGCGGGCGGAATGCGGCGCGGTTTATCTATGACGGGCTGTTTCCGTTTTTCGTGCTGGTGCTGGTGAGCCTGGTGACGCGGCCGCCGGAGCGGGAACGGACGGATGTGTTTTTTGGAAAAATGAAAACGCCGGTCGGCGCGACGCCGGAAGCGGAGGAGGCGGCGATGGCGGAGACGCGGCGGAATCCGCGGCGGTTTGACGAGACGAAATTGTTGGGAGCGGGCTCGAACTGGGAGTTCACGAAGTGGGACAAGGTGGATACGGTGGGGTTTGTGGCGTGCCTGGGGGTGTCGGGGGCGATTTTGACGGGGTTTTGGGCGGTGTTGCGGATGGCGGCGGGGTGAGGGGCAACGATGGTGAGGTGGCTTGCGATTGTGGCCGTGGATTCTTCGCTTCGCTCAGAATGACAAACATAGGAATGAAGCGCGTTTGGATGGTCGGACTCGCCGTGCTGTGTGCGTTGAGTGCTGCGGGGCGGGACGAGGCGACGGTTTATTTGTTCACGTATTTCACGGGGAATGGGGAGGACGGGCTGCATCTGGCGTGGAGCGAGGATGGGTATCGGTGGGAGGCGCTGGATGGCGGGGCGAGTTTTCTGCGACCGGAGGTGGGGAAGGATAAGTTGATGCGCGATCCGCATGCGGTGCGCGGGCCGGACGGGACGTATCACCTCGTGTGGACGAGCGGGTGGTGGGACAACCACATCGGGTATGCGTCGACGAAGGATTTTCTCACCTGGTCGGAACAGAAGGCGATTCCGGTGATGGCGCATGAGCCGGCGGTGCGAAATGCGTGGGCGCCGGAAGCGGTGTGGGATCCGCAGCGGGAGAGGTTTTTGATTTTCTGGGCGTCGACGGTGCGGGGGAAGTTTCCGGAGACGGCGGGGGCGTCGGAGGACGAGTTGAATCACCGGATCTATGCGACGACGACGAAGGATTGGGAGGCGTTCGAGCCGACGCGGGTGTTCGTGGAGCCGGGGTTCAGCGTGATCGATGCGACGATGAGGCCGATGGAAGACGGCGGGTGGCGGATGATCGTGAAGGATGAAACACGGACGCCGCCCAAGAAGCATTTGCGGATCGGCACGGCGGAGGATGCGGAAGGACCGTGGAAGGAATTTGCGGCGCCGTTTACGCGCGACTGGGTGGAGGGGCCGACGGTGGTGAAGGGGGCAGGCGAGGAAGGCGAAACGCTGGTGTATTTTGATGTGTATCGAGAGAAGCACTTCGGGGCGTTGCGGTCGCGCGAAGGCGATGGGGAAGCGTGGGAAGATGTGACGAACGAGATTTCGCTGCCGCGGGGAGCGCGGCACGGGACGATGATCGAAGTGCCGCGGGCGCTGGTGGAGAAATTGAGGGCGGTGCGGCCGGGGCCGGAGCGGGTGGTGAGGTTGGGCGGGCCGGCGGAGCATTTCACGCAGTCGTTGCCGCTGGGGAACGGGCGGATGGGCGCGATGGTGTTTGGCGGCGTGGAGGAGGAGCGGATTGTTTTGAACGAGGCGGGAATGTGGTCGGGGTCGCCGCAGGACGCGGACCGGCCGGAGGCGGCGAAGGCGTTGCCGGAGATCCGGCGGTTGTTGTTGGAAGGAAAGAATGCGGAAGCGGAGAAGCTCGTGGCGGAGCATTTCACGTGCGCGGGCGCGGGGTCGGGCTTCGGGAATGGCGCGGACGTGCCATATGGGACGTATCAGGTTTTAGGGGACGTGAAATTGAGGTTCGAAGGAAGCGGAGAGACGAGCGGGTATCGGCGGGAGCTGGACATCGGCGAGGCGGTGGCGCGGGTGGCGTTCGAACGGGGCGGGGTGAAGTTCGAGCGCGAGGCGTGGGTGAGTGCGCCGGATGAAGTGGCGGTGATGCGGTTGACGGCGGGTGAGGCGGGGAGGATTTCATTCGAGGCGAGGATGACGCGGCCGGAGCGGGCGACGACGGAGGCGTGGGGGCGCGATGGGTTGGTGATGAGCGGGCGGTTGAAGGATGGAAAGGGCGGCGAGAATGTCGGATTCGCGGCGGCGTTTCGGGTGGTGAATCGCGGCGGGAGCGTGGAGGTGGTCGACGGGAATGCGCTGCGAGTGAGTGGGGCGGACGAAGTGATGCTGGTCGTGGGGTCGGCGACGGACATCGAGAGTTTTGCGGGGCGGAAAGTGGAAGACGCGGTGGCGACGGCGAAACAGGACGTGGAGCGGGCGGCGGGAAAAACGTTTCGCGCGCTGCGGGCGGCGCACGTGGCGCATCATCGGGCGTGGTTTGACCGCGTGAGTTTGCGACTGGAAGGGACGCCGCCGGAGGCGCGCGAGGCGACGGCGGTGGAGCGGATGGAGGCGCTGGCGTCGGGGAGCGGCGATCCGGGGCTGGTTCAGCTGTATTTCGATTTCGGGCGCTACCTGCTGATTTCGTCGACGCGGCCGGAGGGGTTTCCGCCGAATCTGCAGGGGATCTGGGCGGATGGGGTGACGACGCCGTGGAATGGCGACTGGCATCTGAACATCAATGTGCAGATGAATTTCTGGCCGGCGGAAGTGGCGAATTTGTCGGAGCTGCACGCGTCGTTGTTTTCGTTGATCGAGTCGCTGCAGGAGCCGGGGGCGCGCACGGCGAAAACGTATTACGATGCACGCGGCTGGGTGGCGCATGTGCTGGCGAATCCGTGGGGGTTCACGTCACCGGGCGAAGGAGCGAACTGGGGTGCGACGACGACGGGGTCGGCGTGGTTGTGCTGGCATTTGTGGGAGCACTTTTTGTTCACGGGCGACCGGGCATTCCTGGAGCGGGCGTATCCGATGATGAAAGGGTCGGCGTTATTTTACTTGGACCTGCTGATCGAGGAGCCGGCGAACGGGTGGCTGGTGACGGCGCCGGCGAATTCGCCGGAGAATGCGTTTATGCTGCCGGACGGGACGAAGGCGCACGTGTGCCTGGGGCCGACGTTCGACAACCAGATTTTGCGGGCGCTGTTCGAGGCGACGCGGACGGCGGCGGAGGTGTTGGGGGTGGATGAGGCGTTGCGGGCGGAGCTGGCGGAGAAAGGGGCGCGGCTGCCGCCGACGCGGATTGGGAAGGACGGGCGGGTGATGGAGTGGCTGCAGGAGTATGCGGAGGCGGATCCGCGTCACCGGCATGTCTCGCACCTGTGGGGGCTTTATCCCGGCGCGGAGATCGACGTGGAGCGGGCGCCGAAACTGGGGGAGGCGGCGAAGAAGACGCTGGAGGAGCGAGGCGACGGCGGCACGGGCTGGGCGCTGGCGCACAAGGCGGCGTTGTGGGCGCGGCTGAAGGACGGGGACCGGGCGCTGGAGTTGTTGCGCGGATTGTTGAGCCCGGCGAGCGAGACGGACCGGATCGAGGCGGTGGGCGGCGGGGCGTATCCGAATTTATTCGACGCGCATCCGCCGTTTCAGATCGACGGGAATTTCGGCGGGGCGGCGGCGGTGGCGGAGATGTTGGTGCAGAGCCGGGTGGCGTGGGGGGAGAGCGCGGGTGCGGACGCGGGCGGGGGTGGAGAGAAGGCGGAGATCGAATTACTGCCGGCGCTGCCGGAAGCGTGGCGCGACGGCGAGGTGCGGGGGCTGCGGGCGCGCGGCGGGTTCGAGGTGGATGTGCGGTGGCGGGAGTATGTGCCCGAGTGGGTGCGCGTGCGGAGCTTACGGGGCGTGCCGGTGACGGTGCGGGTGGGGGATCGCAGCGTGGAGCTGAAGGAACTCAAAAAAGGGGAGGTGGTGGAGATGGATGGGGAGTTGAGGCGGAGGTAGGTTTCGCCACGGAGACACGGAGGCACGGAGAAGAGCGTGGCGGACCGCTCGCTGGCGCTCACGCTACGAGGGAGAACGGAACCACTCGCTCACGTTCGTAGCTACGGGGTCGGAACGGCTCGCGGGCGCTCGCCGCTACGTTCTTAGGGTGGGGCCTTCGCGGAGGACGGCGGGGATGGTGGTGAGCGAGGGCTGGGCGGGGACGCCGAATTCGTTGTGAAGGAGCTGGCCGATGACGAGTTCGGCGGCGCGGGCGCCGAGGAGGGAGCTGCGCAGATCGAGGGCGGCGCAGTCGGCTTCGCAGCGCAGGGAGTTGAGGCAGACGAAGGCGTGGGTCTTGGGGATTTTTGCGCCGCAGGCTTTCATCCAGGCGACGACGTCGGGGAAGTGGCCGAGGACGACGTCGGGTTTATGTTTTTTGAACCAGGTTTCGAAGTCGGCGCGGGTGATGGATTTCAGACGGAGCGCAGGAATGGCGGTGGTTTCAGGCAGGTATTTTTGCAGGGCGAGAAAGGCGCCCTCCCAGCGGAAGTGCAGGCGCTCGTCGTGGGTGATTTCCATGAACAGGCCGGGCCGGCGGTAGCCGCGGGCGTGGAGTTCCTGGAGGAGTCCGACCATCGAGCGGTAGTGGTCGGAGCAGACGCAGTGGAGCGGCGGGTGGTCGATGAAGTAGTCGGCGTAGACGGCGGTGTAGCGCGTCCAACTGAGCGGCGAGAGGTCGGGGAAGCCGGACGCGGGGAGGACGACGATGCCTTGGATGCCGCGGGTGTGGAGGATCGTATCCAGGCGATTGAGACGCACGCCCTGCGGGCCGATCTCGAAGCGTTCGACCTTGAAGCCGAGTTCGTTGGCGCGTTCGGAGATGCCGGCGAGGAGGCTTTCGTTGTAGCGGACGGCGTGGGGCGGGCGGCCCGGTTCGACGACCTCGAGGGCGGCGAGGACGCCGCGAAATTGTTGTCCGCGCGAGCGGCGGAGGAGGGACATGACGGCGCCGGTGAGGGGGTTGCGCTGGTAGCCGGCGGCTTGGGCGGCGGCGCGGACGCGGGCGACGGTGTCGGGGTTGACGCGGGGCGAACCGCGAAGGGCGTCGGAGACGGTCGTGCGCGAAAGGCCGAGGGAGCGGGCGAGGGTGCGCAGGGTGGGGGCGGCCATCGGTGGGCGAGGATTTGTTTTGCAGGGGTGAATTCAACGCAAAATCGGAGCGTCCGAATGCCGGCTGATCTGGAAGTTCCAAGGACCAAGATCCAAGCTCCAGGGAACCTCCAAACTTCCAACGTCCAATCCATGCACCCAAGCTTCGCTCTTCATCTCATTGGATCTTGGTCCTTGGAGCTTTTTCGAACTGTCCCCCTAAAGCGGATTAGCCGAATGACCGTTCGCGTGTAGGGTGCGGGCGCTTTCTTCCCCCTATGATTCGCAAGGCATTCGTGATGTCGGTCGACGCCGGCCAGGAACAAGAATACGAACGGCGGCATCGTCCGATCTGGCCGGAGTTGGAGGCGGTGTTGAAGGCGCATGGGGTGCATAACTATTCGATCTTTTTGCATCCGGAGACGCGGCAGTTGTTCGCGTATGCGGAGATCGAGGACGAGGCGCGGTGGGCGGCGATCGCGCGGACGCCCGAGTGCCGGCGCTGGTGGAAACACATGGGCGACGTGATGCCGGCCAATGCGGATGGCAGTCCGGTCGCGCGGGATCTGTGTGAGGTGTTTCATTTGGATTGAAGGCGAGAGGCTCGGGGCGAGAGGCGATGCGCGCTCCGCGAGCAGAAGGCATCGCCAGAACGCTTTTAAATTTCCCTATGACCCCCATCACTCGACGGCAGTTTGTGAAGAAATCGGCTTTGGCGGCGGCGGCGGCGCAGGTCGCGGCGACCTGGCGAGCGGAAGCGCAGACGGCCGGAGGCGTGGCGGCGGCGAAAGGGACGGGTCGGCCGGGCGAGGCGGGGTGGTTGGATGGCGCGGCGCCGACGGTGCAGCCGGGTGTGACGTGGGGGACGGCGTGGGCGCGCGGGACGCAGGCGGCGGGGACGACGTTTGCGTTGCGGAGCGACAAGGGAGAAGCGCTGCCGGTGCAGAGCTGGCCGCTGGCGACGTGGCCGGATGGATCGTTGAAGTGGACCGCGCATGCGCTGCCGGCGGGCGCGGGGAGGGCGGAAGGTTTCGAAGTGGTGCCGGGGGCGCCGGTGGCGCCCGCGGTGGCGTTGACGGCGAAGGAGACGGCGGAGGCGATCGAGATCGACACGGGGGTGATGCAAGTGCGCGTGGCGAAACGCGGGCGCGAACTGGTGCCGGCGATCGCGCGGGGTGGGAAGGAAGTTTTGCGGGGGGGAAGATTGGTGATGTTGCGGCAAGGGTCGGTGGAGGCGGATGCGGCGG
This sequence comes from Verrucomicrobiota bacterium, assembly GCA_023430565.1. Taxonomy (GTDB): domain Bacteria; phylum Verrucomicrobiota; class Verrucomicrobiia; order Opitutales; family Opitutaceae; genus Opitutus. The sequence continues at coordinate 7,607 of JAEZAD010000077.1, read as the reverse complement.
TGGAGGAGTTTTCCGGCGAGATCGGGAAGGTGACGCTCGAGCAGAGCGGGCCGGTGCGCGCGGTCGTGAAAGTGGAGGGGAAGCATGCGCCGGTGGAAGATGGCGCGCGCGGCGCGTGGCTGCCGTTGGTGGTGCGGCTGTATTTTTATGCGGGCGGCGAGGCGGTGCGGGTGATGCACACGATCGTTTACGACGGCGAGGAGCGGGAGGATTTCGTGCGCGGGCTGGGGCTCAGATTCTCGGTGCCGTTGCGCGGGGAACTGCACGACCGGCATGTGCGTTTCTCGGGGCAGGACGACGGTTTGTTCGTGGAGGCGGTGCGCGGGCTGACGGGACTGCGGCGCGATCCGGGTGCGGCGGTGAAGGACGCGCAGCGGGCGGGTGAGGCGACGCCGGCGCTGGGCACGTGGCCGGAGAACGTGAGCAAGCGGCTGCACTGGATTCCGGCGTGGAGCGACTGGACGTTGTATCAGCCGAATTGTGACGGCTTCGAGCTGAGGAAGCGGACGAACCCAGGGCAGACGTGGATCAGCGCGGCGCGGGGGCAGCGCGCGGGCGGGATGGGCTATATCGGCACGCCGGATGGCGGCGTGGCGTTTGGCGTGCGGAATTTCTGGGAAAGTTATCCGGCGCAGCTGGACATTCGCGGGGCGGCGGGCGAGGCGGCGGAGGTGACGATGTGGGTGTGGGCGCCGGAAGCGGGGCCGATGGATTTACGGGGGTATCACGACGGGATGGGCCAGGACACCTATGAGGAGCAGCTCGATGCGCTGGAGATCACGTATGAGGATTATGAGCCCGGCTACGACACGCCGAAAGGCGTGGCGCGGACGAGCGAGCTGTGGCTGTGGGCGTTGGACGCGACGCCGCGAGGCGAGCGGCTGGCGGAGCTGGCGGAAATCGTGCGGACGCCGCCGGTGGTGGTGGCGCGGCCGGGGGCGTTGAGTGCGGCGGGAGTGTTTGGCGGGTTGTGGACGCCGGCGGACCGGTCGACGCCGGAGCTGGCGGAGCTCGAGGACGCACTGGCGTGGAGTTTCGAATTTTACCTGAAGCAGCGGGAGCAGCGGCGGTGGTATGGGTATTGGAATTATGGTGACGTGATGCACAGCTACGATGCGGATCGCCACGAGTGGAAATACGACGTGGGCGGCTTCGCGTGGGACAATTCGGAGCTGTCGACGGACATCTGGCTATGGATGTATTTCCTGAGGACCGGGCGGGCGGACGTGTTTCGGTTTGCGGAGGCGATGACGCGGCACACGGGCGAGGTGGATGTGCATCATCTCGGGCGTTTCGCTCCGCTCGGTTCGCGGCACAACGTGCTGCACTGGGGGTGCAGCGCGAAGCAGCTGCGGATCAGCACGGCGCTGAACCGGCGGTATTATTTTTATCTGACGGGCGACGAGCGCGCGGGGGATTTGATGCGCGAGCAGAACGAGGCGGGGCGGGCGCTGGCGACGGTGCAGGCGAATCGGAAAGTGGCGCGCGACCGGGTGACGGCGGCGGACCCGAATGCGACGGAGGTTTACGCGGGGTTCGGGACGGACTGGGGATCGCTCGCCGGCGCGTGGCTGACGGAGTGGGAGCGAACGGGCGACGTGAAGATGCGCGATCGGCTGGTGGCGGGGATGCGGGGGATTGGGGCGCAGCCGCTGGGTTTTTTCACGGGGGCGGCGCGGATGAATCTGGAGACGGGCGCGTTTGCGCGGAGCGAGTTCGAGCGGCCGAATGTGTCGCATTTGAGCGCGGTGTTCGGGCTCGTGGAAGTATGCGCGGAGCTCGTGCAGTTGTTGGACGTGCCGGAGTTCACGCAGGCGTGGCTGGAGTATTGCGTGTGGTATAACGCGCCGGCGGAGGAGCAGGCGAAGAAGTTTGGGGCGCCGCTGCGCGGAATCAGTCTGCAGCAGGGGCATTCGCGGCTGACGGCGTTTGCGGCGAAGATGACGAACGATCCGGCGCTGGCGGAGCGGGCGTGGAAGGAGTTTTTCGGCGGTGCGGGGAGCGAAGGGCGTGGGCGGCGGCCGCGGTTGGAGACGCGAGTGGTGGAAGGGCCGGAGGTGTTGCGGCCGGTGGAGGAGGCGCCGTGGGTATCGACCAATGGATCGGCGCAATGGGGGTTGGCGGCGATGGAGTGTCTGGCGTTGGTGCCGGGGGCGTTGCCGGAAGGCTGAGCAGGCGCGGGCGGTTCGGCGGGCCGCGTCGCCCTACCTTTCCGGAGAGGGTGTTCCGAAGTTCGGGGTGCCGTTGGGATTCCAGGAGAAAGGTTGGACGCGCGTGTGGCGGTTGGGGTCGCGGAGCGGGTCGCCGACGATGTCGCGGTAATTGCGGGCGTGATACACGAGGAGGTCGGTGACGCCGTCTTCGGCGACGGTGAAGCTGTTGTGGCCGGGACCGTAGATGCCGCTGGTCTCGCTGGTGGCGAAGACGGGGGCGGGCGATTTGGTCCAGGAGGCTGGATCGAGCGGGTCGGCGGATTCGTCGGCGGAGAGGAGGCCGACGCAGTATTCGGCGCCGGTGCCGGAGGCGGAGTAGGTGAGCCAGAGGCGGCCGTGGCGGTGGAGGACGGCGGGGCCTTCGTTGACGGCGTAGCGAATTTTTTCCCAAGCGTGTTCGGGGCGGGAGAGGAGGATTTGTTGACCGACGATGGACGTGGGGGAGTCCATTTTGGCGATGTAGAGGTCGGTGTTGTTTTTCACGGCGGGGTCGCGCTGGGCCCAGACGAGGTAGCGGGTGCCGCGGTGTTCGAAGGTGGTGGCGTCGAGGGCGAAGGATTCCCAGTTGGTTGTGAGCTGGCCGCGTTCGAGCCATTCGCCTTCGAGCGGGTTGGGCGAGGGGTTTTCGAGGACGTAGATGCGGATGTTCCAGATCTTTTCGGCTTCGCCGGCGGCGAAGTAGATGAACCAGCGGCCGTCGATGTGGTGGAGTTCGGGGGCCCAGATGTGGGCGCCCATGATGCCGGTCGGGTGTTTATGCCAGATGGTTTTCGGCTCGGCGGTGGCGAGCCCGGCGAGGGTGCGGGAGCGACGGAGTTCGAGGCGGTCGTAGTCGGGGACGGTGGCGGTGAAATAGTAGAAGCCGTCGGTGTGTTTTAGAATCCACGGATCGGCGCGCTGGTGGATGAGAGGGTTGGGGAAGGCGGGGGCGGCGGCGTGCGCGGGGAGTGAAACGACGGCGCACAATGCGGCTGTGAGCAGCAGGCGGAGCAGGGGCATGAGCGAAACGTTCGCGGGCGCGGGAGGTGCCGCAAATTTTGGGCGAAGGGACCGTCAAGGACGGCGGAAGACCGGGCAAGACCGGGCTGGCCAGCAGCCGGGGGGTTCAATCCGAGGGAATCGATCAACGCCAATGACGGACGTGTTGCCCACGCTGCTCGCCGGTGAAGACGGGCGGGTGACGTTTCTACGCGACGTCGCCCGGCGCCGTTGCGCGATCAGTCCCGTCGAGGTGCGTCGTGAGGGATGATCGCGAACAGGGCGAGGAGGTCACTCGGGGCGAATGGCGGGCGAGACGGGTTTCGAGCGGCGCCGGCGGACGAGAACAATCCCGAGGCAGAGAGCGGCGCCGGCGAGCGCGTAGGTGGACGGTTCGGGGACCGCGGGGAACGGCGGATAGCCGTCGAATGTCACGCGCAGGGAGACTTCCGGCTGCAGGGAGGCGACCTCGTAGTATTGGGAAGCTTCGGACGGAGGGACGAAGGGGAGGGTGAGCGAGAGCAGGAGCGGGCCGGCGTCGCGGTTGTTCATCAGGTTCGCGAAGGCCTGGTTGAGATAGATGTCCTGTGGATCGGCGGAGAGATTACCGTTGTTGCCGTTGATCAGGTAGCCTTGCCCGAGGCCGTTGAAGGCCGTTTCGGGGTCGATGGTGCCATCGATCATCGCGGCGGCGGGGAGTGCGGCGAGGCGGACGTCGAGCGGCTGATTCGCTTCGGTGGCCCACCAGGAGGGAAGAAACGAGGCGCCGGCGAGGCTGAGGATTCCGCCGGTGACGGTGACGCGCAGCGTGGTGATTTCCGGGACCTCGTGGGGAGGGATGCCGACCTGGTCGCGGGTGACGACGCCCTTGAAGCTCGGCAGCTCGAACACGACGAAGGCGCGCATGACGTCATACTCGTCGTCGAAGGCCCAGATTTGTCCGACGGTCAGATCGGCGGAGCGTTCGAAGGTGGCGTGCTCGGCGTTCCACCAGATGGGCGCGTAGTGCGTGTAGGTGCCTTGGGCGACGGGGGACCAGTCGGAGTAGCCCGCGCCGAAAAGCGGTTCGACGGCGGACGCGGCGGGAGTGGCGGCGAGAGAGAGGAGCAGCGTGCTGGCGAGCAACGCGCGAGCGGGGAAAGAAAGCGTTTTCACATGCAACCGGTAGTCGATGTGGGGGCGGGCCGATAGCGGAATGGGAGCATTTGGTGCACGATCAGCCAAACCCTGAGACGGCGTGGACGATGTTTGCCGATGAACGAGAAGTTCTCCGGCGGGGTGGCGCCGGATGGATCGGTTCAGCGGGGCGGGGACGAAGCGGATTCACCGGGTTGGTGAACCTGAGATTCGTCGGCGGATTCGGCCTGGAGTTTTTCGCGGGCTTCGGCCTGGTCGTCGGCGTCGGCGGTGAGGTCGGGCGACTGGGGTTGGGCGGTGAGGACGAGTTCGAGGAAGACGGGGAAGTGATCGGAGCCGAAGTAGCGGAGGCGCTTGATTTCGCCGCAGGCGAAGTGGGCGCTGTGGAAAAAGTGGTCGACGGGCCAGCGGAGGAAGGGGAGGCGAGCGTGGTAGGTGTTGAAGTGGCCGCGGCCGATCCGCGGATCGAGCAGGCGGCTGATTTTGCGGAAGAGCCGGGTGGTGTCGGACCACGCGACGTCGTTGAGGTCGCCGGCGACGACAACGGGAAGGGAGGCGCCGACGACGGCCTTGCCGACCATGACGAGCTCGGCGTCGCGTTCGCGCGACGTCTCGTTTTCGGTTGGGCTGGGCGGCGCGGGATGGAGACAATGGAGGCGGATGCGCTGGCCGGACGGAAGCACAACGAGCGTGTGCATCGACGGGATGTCGGGCTCGACGAGAAACTGGAGCTTGCTGTCCTCGAGCGGCAGGCGCGAGTAGAGGTGCATGCCGTAGAGGTTTTCGAGCGGGCAGCGCAGGGTGTGCGGGTAGTCGGATTCGAGCGGGGCGACCTGGCGCTCCCACCAGCGGTTGGTTTCGAGGGTAACGATGACGTCGGGCTGTTCGGCGCGCACGAGGGCGAGGAAGTCGGCGGCGCGGCGGTTGGTCATGAGGACGTTGGCGCTGAGGATGCGCAGTCGGGCGTCGGGCTGGCGGTCGCGGGCGCGCTGCACCTCGCGGCGATGGAGGAAGGTGTAGGGGAATATCCACCACGCTTGGTAAGCGGTGCAGAGCAGACTCACGCCAACGACGACCCAAGCGGCGGGCTCGGCGAAATTGAGACGGAGGGCGCTGGCGATGAGGAGCGCGGCGCCGAAGAGCGCGAATTGAAAACGGGGAAAGTCGAGGCCGCGGATCCACCATTCCTGGCGCCGGGAGAGCGGAAGGACGGTGAGCACCGCGAGCAGCGCGGTGGAGCCGGCGAGAATCCAGAACCACATGACAGAAACGGAATGGGGCAGGCGACATCGACCGGGTTGGACGGCGGCGGTTCGAACTCGGGTGCGGGAGCGGGGGTGGGGGGGCGGGGTTTCGGTGAAATTACGAGGTTGGTTTGGGCGGGAGGATTTCGACGATCGTGACGGAGTTCGGGCTGGCGCCCGGCGGTGGGGTGGGTGGAGTTCGCGGGCATGCCACGGATTTCCAGGGAGCGTTTGATCGAGCAGCTGACGGCGATGTTTACGCGCGAAGGCGTGAGCGGCGGGCGGGCGCGGCGGCTGGCGGAGTTATATGTGCAGGCGAGCGCGGACGGCGTTCACTCGCACGGGGCGAATTTCGTGCCGGCGTTGCTGCGGTGGTTGCGGGAAAAGTTGATTGCGGATGCGGAGAATCCGCCGGAGCGGCTGGGGGGATTTGGGGCATTCGAGCGCTACGACGGGCGACGCGGGCTGGGGGCGTTGAACGCGGAGTTTTGCATGGACCGTGCGATGGCGTTGGCGGAGGCGCACGGCGTGGGGGCGGTGGGGCTGCGCAACACGGGGCATTGGGGGCGGCCGGGGAATTGCGGGTGGCGGGCGGCGGAGAAGGGTTTTCTGGCGATTTGCTGGACGAACACGTGGCCGGTGCTGCCGCCGTGGGGCGGAACGAAGGATGCGATCGGGAACAATCCGATCGTGTTTGCGGTGCCGGGGGAAAACGGGGCGCACCTGGTGCTCGACATGGCGTTGAGCCAGTATTCGGTCGGGCGGCTCAACACGCATCGCGCGGAGGGAGAGACGTTGCCGGTGATCGGCGGGGCGGATGCGGCGGGGCGGCCGACGACGGATCCGGCGGCGATTCTGGACGGCGGGAAGGCGTGGCCGGCGGGATTCTGGAAAGGGTCGGGACTGGCGATCATGCTAGATGCGTTTGCGGCGGTGCTCGCGGATGGGTTGACGACGCCGGAGCTGGCGAAAACGCCGGAGGGGTTGGGCGTGTGCCAGGTGTTCATCGCGTTTGCGCCGCGGGCGATCGGCGCGGCGGACCCGGTGGAGCGCACGCGCGAGATCGTGCGGCAGCTCGTGGAGACGAATCCGGAATGTCGATACCCGGGGCAGGCGGCGTTGGCGGAGCGGCGCAGGAGTGGGCGCGAGGGCGTCTACGTGCGGCGGGATATCTGGGACGCGCTCGGTCTGACCTCGTGAGGACGGTTTCGTTGAGCGTGGCTGGGGCTTTGGCTACTTCCCGGGGCGATCGGCCCAGGTGAGCGGAAGGATGTCTTCCGGGACGAGCGACCATTCGAGGGAGATGAGACCGCGGCGGCCGTTGATCTCGTAGTATTCGGCGCGGAGCCAGAGCGGGCGTTTTTCGAAATAGATCACGCCGTGGAGCTTTTGGACATGGCGGCCGAGGGGGTGGGGCGCGAAGACCTGGGTGTCGACGACGGGGCCGAGATCGCGGGTGATTTTGGCGAGGCGCTCGCGAAGTTGTTCGATTTTTTCGAAGTCATCGCGGGAGTTATACCAGGCGTTGAAGAGAGCGGTGGGGCCGTTGGCTTCGTAGGCTTGGAGCCCGGCTTGAAACAGGGCGACGCCGTCGGCGGCGGAGAGGCGAACGAGCGGGAGGGTGGAAAACAACACAACGAGGAGAAATGTTTTCATGGGGAGGTTGGGGGCAACGAACCTGCGACGGCGGAATCGCCGCGGCGGTTACCCGGGACGCACCCGACCGCGAGGCGGCGGCCTAACGAATGTCGGCGCCGAGGTCGGCGAGGAGTTGGCGGAGGATCGAGCGGTGGCAGCGGGATTCGTCGGCGCAGTAGCAGCCGACGGAGAAATGGGCGGTGTGCGAAAGTGCGGCGAGGAGGGCGAGGTCGTGTTTGGCCGCGGGGGCGGACATTTCGGTTTTGTAGCGGCGGACGAACGCGGACCATTGCGCGGGGGTTTTCGCGGCGAGGCCGAGCTTCATCGCGGCCAGGCTGGGCGCGAGGTTGGGGAACCAGACGTCATACCAGTTTTGCGCGGAGAACTCGGATTTGGG
>JAEZAD010000321.1 GCA_023430565.1 Verrucomicrobiota bacterium | reverse complement strand
AACTCCTCGTCACCTATTATGGCGGCGAACGCGACCGGGCCTTCGACATCCTCGTCAACGACCGCGTGATCGCCTCCGTCACGCTCGACGGCCGGCAACGCGACCGCTTCACCGACGTCACGTATCCCATTCCCGAGGACATCGCCCCTTCACCCGACGGCACCCTGACCGTAAAATTCGCCGCCACTAAAAACTCCCGCACCGCCCCCATCTACGGCGTCCGCCTGCTCCGAGCCCAAGACTAATCCGGTCTTCCTCGCCTCTCACTCTCTTTGTCATTCTGAGCGAAGCGAAGAATCCACGTGTGCGCCGGCCGGACGGAGCCGCCCTGGGGGTCTCGCTCACCCCCGCGCCTCAAACGCCCCATCCGCCCGCTTCGCCACGAGCCGCTTCAATTCGAGCATCATCAACGCCGCCGATACCACCCCCTCGCCGTAGCGTTTCCCCTGCACACCAACGCGGCGGCAAGACGCCCATCCGAGCCACATCAACGGCGTGCTGGTCCGATTCCCGCTCTGCTTTAAAAAGCAAGACCGGCCGGCTTGCGCCGGACCGGTCTGCATAGAAAGCGCTTTTATACACGGCGTGTCCGCAGGGCGGGCAGAGGCACGGTCTGCGCTTCAGACTTTGTCTTGATTCCGATTTCTGGCATACGGGGCATCACCCTATGGCCGCAAACTATAAATCCCCGGACCTCCACTTTTCTTTCGACGTCGGCCATAGCTCCATTGGGTGGGCGGTTTTGCAGGTTGATGCTTCGCATCGTCAGCAGAGTTTGCTCGGCACAGGCGTCGTAACTTTCGGTGCGGATGACTGCCTCGCCAGTAAACGACGCGCCTATCGTCGCCAGCGTCGCCACGTGCGTTCCACCCGGCAACGTGTCGCCCGACTCGAGAAATTGCTCGCCCACCTTGGAGCGATTTCCACCGACGATCTCAAGGCCAAGCACCGTCAGTCCGGCGGCCATTCCGCGCCGTGGATGCTCGCCGCTCGTGTCCTCGCTTCGAAGAGTGCGGACGACAGTCTGCTGACTTGGATCGAACTCTGGGATGTCATCCGTTGGTATGCGCACAACCGAGGCTATGATGGAAATCGCCGGTGGTCGGGCGCGAATGCGACTGACGCCGGCGACAGCGATTCCGACGGTGACACCGAAAAGGAACAGAACGCCATGGCGCTGATGCAGGAGCACGGCACACAAACCATGGCCGAGACATTCGTCCGGGTGCTCGGCCTCGACGTCACCGGTGACAAGAAGTCTTCCCAAGTTCGCTTCAAAGCCAAGAGCGCTGCCTTCCCGCGGAGCATCGTTGAATCAGAGGTCCGCCGCATTTTGGAAGTGCACCGCAACCACCTTCCACATCTCGAGGACAGCTTCATCACTGCGCTCTTCCACGACTGGCGCGCACTGTCCGTTCCCGATCTTGCGCTTCCCCGACGCTATCAGGGAGGTCTCCTCTTTGGCCAGTTGGTGCCTCGGTTCGACAACCGCATAATTTCCACCTGCCGCCTCTCCGGCCAAAAAGTTCCGACCCGCAACTGCCCGGAGTTCCTTCGTTTTCGGTGGGCTATGCAACTGGCCAATGTGCAGGTGGGTGAAGCCGACTCCGCAAGATTGCGTCCTCTCAAAGCGGAGGAACGTCGCGTGCTCGACGATCTCATGCGCGCCGAGGGACGCCTGACGAAGAAAAGTTTTACGTCGGCCGTTCACGCTCTTCCCGGCGTCGGCCGTAGCAATCTCGAAACGCTGCTGATGCATCCTGATGCCGAAGAGGCCTTGCTGTTCGATCCCGTCACGCAGCTTGTTCGCAGCGATCGCCTCAAGGCCTGCTGGGCCGCGCTGTCACCACGCGTTCACAAACGCGCGCGCGATGCATGGCAACGCGGGCGAACGCTTACTCTTTCGGACCTTCGCACCCTCGCCGAAAATCTCGGTGAATCTGTTGCGGATCTCGACGCAGCGCTCACCGCCCGTCTCGATACCGCCAACACGCGCAAACGGAAAAAGGATGTCGGCCTCACCCGTGAATCGCTGCTGGCGGAAAAGTTCTCTGTGAAAAAACTCTCCGGCCGAGCCGCCTACGCGCGCCCCCTGCTCGTTCGCGCTCACGAAGAAGTCATGCAAGGCAAACACCCGAAGGAAGAGGGCGGTTGCCTGTATCTGGACGAAGCCAAACGGCACGAGCAACTCAACCGACGCGTAGATGACCAGACCAACAATCACCTCGTCCGTCATCGCCTGCTAATTCTCGAACGTCTCCTGCGTGATCTTGTCGCCGATCCGCAATTCGCCGATGGCGACCGGAGCCGCGTCGCCCGTCTGACCATTGAGGTCAACCGCGACCTCCGAGAGATGTCCGGCAAAACCGCCAAGCAGATCGAGCAGGAACTCGGTCTGCGACTTTCGAACCACGACAAGGTCTCGACGAAACTCGAGGCCGCCTTTGCCGAACAAACCTTCAACGGCGAGAAAGTGGATATTACTGCCGGCCTGATTCGCAAGGCTCGCGTCGCCGACGATCTCGGCTGGGTGTGCCCATATACCGGTGCGGACTTCGAGCCGATCGATCTCGTTTCCCGCCGGGTCGACAAAGACCACATCATTCCCCGATCGCTCCGCCCTTCCGATTCACTCGACTCGCTCGTCATCACCTATTCCGAAATCAACCGATGGAAGGGCAACCGCACCGGCTGGAAGTTCGTGCAGGACGAACAAGGCAACCCCGTCCCCGGCCGACCCAATCTTTTTATCCGGCCTCTCGCCCGATACGCCGAATGGGTTGACGGCCTCGAATGCTTCAAGGGCCATGACGACGACAAGCGTCGGAAAAAAAACCGACGCGCGTTGCTGTTGTTGCCCAACTACGAGGAGAAAACCAAGAGCTTCCTTCCCGGTGACCTGACGCAAACCTCCCACCTCGTCCGGTTGGGCGCTCAACTTCTCTCACGGCATTTCACCGACCTGCCCTCGCCGCCACCCGTCATCTCCATCCCCGGCGCGATCACGGGCGCCGTGCGGCGCAGCTGGAATCTGCTCGGTTGCCTCAGCCTCGCGGCTCCACAAATCCTCGAACCCAACGGTTCGCGAAAGACCAAGGCCGACATCCGCGACATCACCCATCTGCACCATGCCCTCGATGCATGCGTGCTCGCCTACGCCTCGCATCTCCTTCCACGCGACGGCGGCGTCTGGGAACTCATGCTCAAACGCAATCCCACCGAGGCCGACCGGGCTCAGTTGCGGCTCACCGGCTGTTTTGATTTCGACGCCCAAGGCCGCTTCGGCCTGCGCGATTTGCCGGACGAATGGAAAAACCAAATCCGTCAACGCTTGGCCGAGAAACGCGTCGTGCAACACGTTCCCGCCGACAGAGGCGGCCTGCGCGTCGAGGAAAACACTCGCGGCGTGGAGAAAATTGAAGACGGACGGGTTCATCTTCACCAGCGCTCACGCGACCCGAAAACAGGCGAGATCAAAATCAAGTGCAGCGATGAAGCGGTGGACAAAGTCGTCGGCCTCTCACCCAAAGCCGGAACGGGAAAACTCAAATCGCTGAACGGCGTCCGCGTAATCACCGACAACTTCGGCGTCGCGCTCCTCGATCATGTGCCGGAGGGAGAAGAAAAATCCGCCATTATCCCCTGGCACAAAGTGTGGCACCGCCTCGGCGAACTGGAGAAACGCAACGGCGGAAAACCTCCGCGCATCCTCCGAAATGGAATGCTGATCCACGTGCCACGCGGCGGCTACGCCGGAACGTGGCTCGTATTCTCAGCAAAAAACAACGCCTCCGGCATGGCTCTCGACATGGGTTGGCCCGATGTGGTGCGACTCAAAAACAAAACACCTGGCCACAAAATCAACGTGAGCCTGAAGACCTTGCTTCGCGACGGGCTCGAAATTCTTCGCCCCCGCCTCACGGGCCTGCCGGTGACATCAGTTTTGGGCAGCGCCGCGTAAACCGGAACTCACGGCACCAATTGCCATGTCCTATCACATTGTCAGCATCGACGCTCCCGAGGCCGATCTGACTTGTCGGGACGGACAACTCGTCTGTGCGATCAAAGGCGGTGACACCAAGCGCCTGCCGCTGGAGGACGTCGCCGCCATTATCATCACCAGCTTCTCGGCGCGCATTCACAGTCACCTATTCCTCGAAGCCGCCAAACAGAATGTCGCGTTGGTGATCTGCGAACGATTCCAACCCGTCAGCCTGCTCCTCCCCGCATGCCGTTCGACCGATACTTTCCTCACCCGCCGACACCTGGTCCTTCCGGACGCCGTGCGTAGCCGGCTTTGGGAAAAAACCATCGATGCCAAGTGTGCGAATCAACTCGCGCTCGCCCGACGCATCGCCCCCGACGCGACCGCGACGCGTGATCTCGCCGCTGCCAGCCGGGCAAAATCCGCCCGCAAGGAAGGCGGGTGCGCCAAGCTTTTCTGGGAGGCCTTCACTGAAGGCCTGCGTATCGAAGGCTTCGCTCGAGGACGAAAGCTGGGCGGCTTGAACGATCTTTTGAACTACGGCTACGCCGTGCTTCTTTCGACGGTGCTGCAGAAGCTCTATGGCTTCGGCCTCGATCCCACGGTAGGTGTCTCGCACGCTGTCCGCGAACGCAGCGCACCTCTGGCCTATGATCTCATGGAGCCCTTCCGACCTTGCGTGGACTGGCGCATTTACCAGTGGCTGAAAGATCGCCCGCACGAGGAAGCCTTTGTGGTCACCACCGAATTTCGCCGCTGGGTCACCGGATTTTCACTTGAGCAAGTTGATTACCTCGGACTCGACCTCGACATCCGCGGTGTGATCGAAGGTGTCGTCCGAAGCTTTCGGCAGGCTGTCGCGATGGAGACCGCTCGCCACTATCGGCCATGGACGTGGAAAAATTCAAAATGGGATGGCTCGTCGTAGCGTTTGACCTCCCGGTCCTCTCGAAAGCCCAGCGGAAAGCCGCGACCGGTTTTCGCGATTTCCTACTCGATGACGGTTTTCAGATGATCCAGTTCAGCGTGTATGCCCGTCCCTGCGTGAGCTTCGCACGGCAGGAAACCCACCTCGATCACATCAAGAAAAGTATCCCGCCGGAGGGCAAAGTCAGAGCCTTCTACGTAACCCGTGCCCAATGGGAACGCGCCTACATCATCTACGGATCACCGGCAAAAGAGGGCACCGCGGAAAAAATGCCGGAGCAAATCCAACTGTGGTAAGTAATTAAGCCCCTCGCCAGGAGGGGCTTAATAGGAGCGGATGCTCCGCGCCTCGGAATTGGAATCAAGGCAAAGCGTAACGAGCGCATGGCAGCGTGTTACGCTAGATGCTCCGCGCCTCGGAATTGGAATCAAGGCAAAGCGGAGACCAATGCGTTGCTGGGGCAGATGTCGATGCTCCGCGCCTCGGAATTGGAATCAAGGCAAAGCAGCGCCTGCGACGCATTGCGCCGAGCGCGGGATGCTCCGCGCCTCGGAATTGGAATCAAGGCAAAGCGACGGATGGGCGCGCCTGGAAAACGGGAAGGATGCTCCGCGCCTCGGAATTGGAATCAAGGCAAAGCGACTTCCGGACGGGCGTATCAATCTCCTGAGATGCTCCGCGCCTCGGAATTGGAATCAAGGCAAAGCGCCGGAAAATGTGGCGCTCGCGCTCGACGATGGATGCTCCGCGCCTCGGAATTGGAATCAAGGCAAAGCGGTGCCGGCTCTTCGGTGAAGAAGGTGCTGGATGCTCCGCGCCTCGGAATTGGAATCAAGGCAAAGCTGGCTCACCGCATGACTGACGAGGCGCTGGGATGCTCCGCGCCTCGGAATTGGAATCAAGGCAAAGCGAGGGACGCCTACGAGAACTTAAAAAGCAAGATGCTCCGCGCCTCGGAATTGGAATCAAGGCAAAGCCCCACGACCGCGATGCTCTCCCTCACGCCGGATGCTCCGCGCCTCGGAATTGGAATCAAGGCAAAGCCCGCCACCGGAAGATGAGTCACCACCGCCCGATGCTCCGCGCCTCGGAATTGGAATCAAGGCAAAGCGAAGAGTGTGCCAAGCTCGTGAAAGAGGCCGATGCTCCGCGCCTCGGAATTGGAATCAAGGCAAAGCACCTGCGGCGTGGTCGTCTTTTACATCCTGGATGCTCCGCGCCTCGGAATTGGAATCAAGGCAAAGCTCAGAAAGCTGGTTCACCGCAGAGGGTGCGGATGCTCCGCGCCTCGGAATTGGAATCAAGGCAAAGCTAACATGGCCGACCAAACCGTAGGCTCTCTGATGCTCCGCGCCTCGGAATTGGAATCAAGGCAAAGCCAAGGCCCGCCTCCTCGCCAAAATGGGCGACGATGCTCCGCGCCTCGGAATTGGAATCAAGGCAAAGCGGGATTCAGGCCAAGCTCCAAAAGGAGAACGATGCTCCGCGCCTCGGAATTGGAATCAAGGCAAAGCTGCGGTGATCGTTCCCTTTCCCGAAAATACGATGCTCCGCGCCTCGGAATTGGAATCAAGGCAAAGCAACGAACCGGTCGGCCGTCTTTGGCACTCTGATGCTCCGCGCCTCGGAATTGGAATCAAGGCAAAGCATTTGGGCACACAACCAAAACGCGTCCGAGGATGCTCCGCGCCTCGGAATTGGAATCAAGGCAAAGCGCGCGCCGGTTCGTCTGGATCACGCCCTTCGATGCTCCGCGCCTCGGAATTGGAATCAAGGCAAAGCGTCGGCAGGGAACTCGTCGCCCCTGCCGGTGATGCTCCGCGCCTCGGAATTGGAATCAAGGCAAAGCATTGAACTCCTGCGCCATCGGCGCCACCACGATGCTCCGCGCCTCGGAATTGGAATCAAGGCAAAGCGCCTTACGTCTCTAAG
>JAEZAD010000317.1 GCA_023430565.1 Verrucomicrobiota bacterium | reverse complement strand
AGATGCATCGGGCCGCTGGCTCTCGTCGGGGACGATTCGCGCGCGGGCCCGGCGATAGGCGCGGGCGGCTTGAAGGTAGCCTTTGATTTCGGCCCACACGAATCTCCGAGGCACGAGGGCAGGGCGGAAGACGGAGCGCCACAGACGTTTCCAGGCCCACTCGCGCCACCACCAGCGGCGGAGTCGACGGATGGCGGACCGATCCGAAGGGAAGTTCAGCTCCTCGCGTTCGAAGAAGCACCGGGTGGCGTGTCCGTAGGAATAGAGCAGCCGTTGCAGCTCGCCGACGCTGCGGCGATGCCGGTGACGGACGACTGCCTCGGGATCGTAAACACACAGGAAGCCGGCACGCAGGACGCGGAAGAACATGTCGTGATCGCCGCCGCCGAGCGTGGGGGTGCCGACATCGAGGGCGGGATCGAAAAGGCCGACGCGATCGAAGACGTCGCGCCGCAACGCCATATTTGCGCCCGCGCCGAGTTGTCCGGCTCCGACGAGCGTCCACGGCAGGGGGCGATCGGGCCAGGATTGCAGGTAGATTCTGCGGCAGCCGCGACCAAAGCCGCCGTAATTTTCGAAATAGATCTGGGCGTCGGTTTCCTGTTCGAGGGGCTCGGCCAGGCCGGTGACCAGGGCGACGGAAGGATCGGTGGCGAAGGCCTGCGCGAGTGCTCCGGCCCAACCTGGGTCCACCACGACATCGTCGTCGGTGAAGGCCACGACATCGCCGGACGACTCGGCGATGCCGCGATTTCGCGCGTGATCGAGACCGGGGCGATTTTCCCTGACGTAGCGGAAGGTCGGATACGCGTCGGCGACGAGACAGGCCGTTGCGTCGGATGATGGAGCGTTGTCAATCACCAGCACCTCGTGGGGAGGCGGTTCGAGCCGGCGCAAAGAGGCGAGGCACGAAGCCAGATCGTCGGTGCGATCGCGGGTGCAAACGATGATGGAAACGGTTGGCCGGGAGGAGGGGGCAAGGTTCGAGGGCGGCGGGCAGGACGACGGGCCCAGGCGATCCTGGATTCCGGTGGCCAAAAGAGTCCGCCGAACCGCCTCTCGCGGCAGGGCGTGCGGGTGAGCGCGGAGAAGCGCTTCGAAGGCATCGCGGGCGTGAAGGGCTCCGGCGCGGGCGGAAACGTCGACCACGCCGAGGGGGATCCCAGACCATCGGACCAGGACGCGCGCCCGACGATGGGGGCGATCCAGCGGGATCTGGCCCATCGGACTCGTGGCGAGGTCGATGGAGGCAGGGGCGAGGGGGACGGTCATTTCTTTCGCGCGACGCATAACGGGTGGAGATTCCACCCCTGGCGCTGCGGAAGATCGCAATCAGGGCGCGGGTTGCGCTCGATAGCGGGGGTTGGGGACGACGGCGCGGGAGAGGAACTTGCCCAACGCAATACTCGGCAGCTCGATGAAGCGATAGACGGCGTGGCCGAGGAGCACGATTGGGACAAAGAGAATCAAAATCCACGCGAGGTTCAGCGGCGGGGAAAGCTCGGGCCTCGACAGTGCGCGCATGAGCGGCTGATGCAGGAGGTAGAGGCTGTAGCTGCACGCGCCGACGAACGCCAGCAGCCGGAACGCTGGCCGGTCGGAATTGACCGATGGTTCACGCGAAAGCGCCCATGAAATCCAGCTCACGGTCGAAAGCGCGCCGAAGAGGAACGAGAACAGGGCGAACCGTGGAGCGAAAAACACGGGCGCGACGGTGAGAACCGGCCAGACGATGCGATGCCACGTTCCACGAAAAGGCAGGAGACCGCCTCGCAACCAGACGTCGGCGAGCGCGGCGCCAATCGCCCATGAGCAGGCATAACCGAGCACGCTGTGCCGCAGCGCGACCGGAAGGCCGGCGGTTTGCTCGAGCGCCACGATCGAGACCTCGAGCGTCGCGAGCACCACGAGAACCGGCGACCAGCCCCAGCGCGACGCGGCGAGATGGAACAGCGGATAAACACAGTAGAGCTGCCATTCGACCGCGATCGACCAGAACGACGGATTGATGCCTTGAAACCAGCGCGCGTCGAAATTGTGGAAAAGTCCGGCGTGGCTCACGAGCTGCGGCAGGGAGAAATCGCGCCCGACGGCGAAGAGCGTGAGCGCGAAAAGATACGGCGGATAGATGCGAAAAAAACGCCGCAGAAAGAAGCGACCGACTCCGGCTTCGCCCGAGCCGGCGTGGCTGGTGTGAATGCAAAAACCGGATACGACAAAAAACACCGCGACTCCCAGGCTGCCGAGCGAGGCGGGTCGGAGCCAGGCGGGGCCCTCTCGCCAGACCTGTGGACCGTAGCTCGCTTCGATGGCGTGAAAGGCCATCACGCCGAGGATGGCGAGACCGCGGACATGATCCAGGAATTCGATGCGGCGGGTGGGGCGCATGCGGCGGGCGGAGGAGAGGGCGAGCCCGGTGCGGGCGGATTCAGCCAAAAACGGGCCGGGCCTTGGCGGCGGCGGAACCGGAGTGCGGGTGTGCGCCCATCGCGACGGAGAGACGGCGCCGTTCGAGCAGGGCGAACAAAGTGCTGGGGGGCGGAAACGCGGCGGGCGTTACGCGGAAGAGCGGGTCGTTGTCGGTGGTGACCGGAGGCGGGGAACGATGGCGTCGGAGCATTCCGCGGCTCAACAAGTGGGCGACCGAGAGGAGGCCGAGGCGATAGTGGCGGCGATTGAGCCAGGCGAGCGGATCGAGTCTCAAGGTGCGGGCGGTGAAGGAGAGCGCGCCGGCGTAATCGCTCCAGCTGTAGCATTTGCTCGCCAGATACACATAGAAACGGCTGCGCGACCAGAGGAGCAGTTGAGGCGAAAGGCCTGGATTCCGCTGCCGGGCGCGACGGATGGTCGTCTCGTAGGAGCGGAGCATCGCGTGGGCGTTGAGGCTCATGCCGCTGGGCGACTGACGGTAGCCGACCAGGTATTCCGGCACGCAGCGCAATTCGAAGTTTTCGGCGATGCGAATATTGAGATCCCAGTCTTCGCACCCCTGGGCTCCATCCTGTTCGTCGCGATTCAGATAGGGCCCGACGGCGTGCAATGCCGAGGCGCGGAAGAGCGGGACGCTGGCGTTGCCGGCGAGGTTGCCGAGGAGAAGAGCGGGCAGCACATGCCCCTCGATCCGGCACGGATGAGCCCAGGAAATGACGCGTCCGTTGCGATCGATGTTCCGCGACCAGCAGTAGGCGAGGCCGGCTCTGGGCCCGGCGTGTTCGAGACGCGCGATTTGTTTCTCGAGTTTTTTGGGTGACCAGAGGTCGTCGGCGTCGAGTGGCGCGATGAATTCGCCGCGGGCCAGTTGGATTCCAGCGTTGCGGGCTGCGCCCACGCCGGCGTTGGCGCGGCGCACGAGACGGATGCGCCGATCGCGGGTTTCGGCGGAGGCGGCGATGGCCGCTGTGTCATCGCTGGAGCCATCGTCGACGACGATGAGTTCGAACGACTGGATCGTTTGTCGCAGGACGGAATCGATCGTCTCCTGGAGATGCGCGGCGGCGTTCCAGGCGGGGATGATGACCGAGACGAGCGGGCGAGGAAGAGGCATTTCAAAAAGCGATGTTGAGTTGGAGGCCGAACTGCTGGCCGTCGAACGCGAAACGGGGGTCGGTGGAGACGTTGCGCTTGTCCTGCAGAAACAGGGTGATCGCGCCGCGGTTGTAGAACGCGGTGCCGAGGTCGATCCGCCAGGTCCGGCCCTCATCCTGGCGAGACACCGCGATGAAGTCGGCGGTGGCACTATAGCTGGCATTCCGCTGGCGGTAACTGAGGCCGAGTTGATAGCGGCCGAAGAGACGCTGAGAAAGCCGGGCCTGCCAGTTGTTGCTGCGATGGATCTGGTTTTGGAAATACGAGGAAGCGAGGGCCTGGTCTCCCTCGATGGTGAGGGTGGTGTGATCGAACGGCTGGTAAGTGAGCGTCGCGCCGTAGACGGGGTTGTTGGCGTTATCGACGCTCGATTCCATGAACTCGCGGGTTTCGACGCCTGCATTGGCGTCGAGCCAGAGCTTCGAGGTGGGACGCCAGCGCACGCGGCCGTTGATCTGGCGGTAGTTCATGTCGTTGCCACCGTCGAGGCTCGCGTAGCCCAGCAAGAACCCGCCGGCCACGCCGACCTTGTCGGTGAGTTGGTAGTGCAGCCATTCCTGGGTCGACCAGTCTTCGGAACTGGCGAAGCCGTCCGCCCGGCGCGTGGCGTGCCGCAGTCCCAGCTCGAGGGTGGTGCGGGCGCCGAGCCGGCGCTGCCCCTGCAGGTTGGTCATATGGAGGGTCTGGGATGTTTGCGTGCCGGTTTCCACCAGCGGAGTCGACGTGTCGGAGTAGCGGTGGCTGGCGCGAACATTCCATTCGCCGAACGAACGCTGGAACTGAAGTCCCGCTTCGTGGCCGAAACTGTTGTCGAAGGCGTCACTCGAATAGTAGGTCCAGCTGGGGCGGTAGCGGAAGGTGATGAACTGCCCGAGATTGAAGAACGTGGAGAGGGAGACCGTTTGAATCGTGGTCGTCTCCTCCGCACCCGGGGCGGAGAGCACACCCTCGGCACGCACGTAGGTGTAGTTGAGTTCCGGATGCGCGGAGCGCAGGATCCACTCGAGCGGGCGAAGCACGTGGACGACGGGGGCGCTGGCCGACGGGGCATTGGACTCGATCGAAGTCACGGGATCGAGCTCGTCGGCGAGGACGAACGGGGGCGCAACCAAGCAGGCGGCGACGACGAAAACGATGAGGCGTGTGCGGGACACAGGAGGCTGAAGACGTGGATTTTGGAGCGGGGAAAACCGGCGCAAACGCGCGAGCGCGACCGGCGGGCGGTCAGGGGTCGCGTTCCAGGACTGAACGGTAGACGAGGGCGGTTTGTCGCGCGGCTTCATTCCAACCCCAGCGACGGGCGCGCTCGTAGTTGTGGGCGCCCATGGCATCGAGTCTTCTGGCACCGCGAATCGCCGCGAGAAGAGCTTCGCGGAACGCGGAAGGATCGGATGGATCGTAGAGATAGCCGCCGCGGGGCGTGAGGGTGTCGCCCAGCGAGCCCATGGCCGGTGCGATGCAGGCCCGGCCGAAGGACATCGCGAGAATCAGCGCGCCCGATGTAAGGGCCTTCGTGTAGGGAAACACGACGGCATCGCTGGCGCACAGGTAACTGCCGACTTCGGCGTCGGGAATGTAGCCTGGACGGAAGTCGATGAGCGGGCTGCCATCGATTTCTCGGGAGATTTCGGTCTGGAGCCCGGCAGAGAGAACATCGCCGGCGATGACGAGGCGCATGTTGGGGGTGGCGATGGC
>JAEZAD010000169.1 GCA_023430565.1 Verrucomicrobiota bacterium | reverse complement strand
GCGAAGTCGCGGCCGAGTCCGCGGCTGGCGCCGGTGACGAGGGCGAGTTTGCCGGTGAGATCGAAGAGATGGGGCGCGCTCATGGTTCGAGGATGACCTTCATGTATTGGCCGCCGTCGCGGGCGCTGAGACGGCGGAACCAAGCGGCGCCTTCTTCGAGCGGGGCGCGGGCGGCGATGAGCGGGGCGACCTCAATGGCGCGGCGTTCGATGAGGTCGATGCACAGCGGGTATTCGCCGGCGGAGCCGCAGGTGCCGTGGAGCGTGAGCTCGCGCGTGACGACGCTTTGGAGTGGAAAATCGATTTGCGGCGCGAGGTTGCCAACGAGGACGACGTCACCGCCGCGGCGAACGAGCTGGAGGGCGAGTTGGACGGTGGGGGCGAGGCCGACGACTTCGAACGTGGCGTCGGCGCCGCGGCCGGCGGTGAGGCGGGCGATGGCGGCGGGCACGTCGTCGGTGCGGGAGTTGAAGGTGTGCGTGGCTCCGAGGGAGCGGGCGAGTTCGAGGCGGGAGGGTTCGAGATCGAGGGCGACGATGGTTTTGGCGCCGGCCCAGCGGAGGGCTTGAACGACGAGGAGACCGATCATGCCGGCGCCGACGACGACGGCGACATCGGGCCGGTGGGAGGCGAGGCGGCCGACGGCGTGGACGGCGATCGAGACGGGCTCGATCATCGCGGCGTGTTCGAACGGGAGGCTTGGCGGAAGCGGGTGAACGATGCGCGCGGGAACGGCGAGGAATTCGGCGAAGGCGCCGTGTTGTTTGTAGTCGGCGGGGGAGACGCCAAGGACGCGGCGGTGGGCGCAGAGGTTGATGCGGCCGGCGCGGCAGTCGTCGCATTCGCCGCAATACACGGTGGAGTCGAAAGTGACGCGGTCGCCGGGTTTGAAGCGTTGGACGGAGCGGCCGACGGCGGCGATTTCGCCGGCGGCTTCGTGGCCCATGATGAGGGGCGGATTACGGCGGCCGCTGGAGCCGTCCCAGCCGTGGATGTCGCTGCCGCAGATGCCGCAGGCGCGGATGCGGACGAGGACCTCATCGTCGGCGGGCGTGGGCTGGGGAAAATCCTGGAGTTCGAGCGTCGAGGGGGCGGTGAGAACGAGGGCTTTCATGGTCGGGTGACCTCGCCGGTTCGGGTGGACCGGCGCGTTGGCGGCCAAGCTCGCGGGAGACGCGAGGTTTCGCAAAGCAAAGCTGCGCACGGAGTGACGGCGGAGACAAGGAGGGCTGGAGTAATCTCGGTGAACGGCGAGAGCGGGCCGCGGCGTCGAGGAGTGGCGGGGAGGGTCAGGCGAAGCGGGTGAGGCTGGCGCGAAGCTGGGCGGCGGCGGCGGCGGGGGCATCGCCGAAGAGGCGTTTGAATTCGCGGCTGAACTGCGACGGGCTCTCGTAGCCGACGAGGCTGGCGGCGTGGGCGGCGCTGGTGCCGTCGTTGACCATCAGCATGCGAGCCTTGTGCAGGCGGATGGCTTTCAGATACTGCAGCGGCGACGCGGCGGTGACCGCCTTGAAGTGTGCGTGGAACGTGGATACACTCATCCCGGCTTCGCGCGCGAGGGTTTCGACGTCGAAGCTGCGGGAGAACTCGGCGTGCAGGCGGTTGAGCACGCGGCTGATCTGGCTGACGTGGGTGTGGGGCGCCACGAGGGCGCGGAGGTTGGCGCCGAGCGGACCGAGGAGGACGCGGTAGGTGATTTCGCGCACGATTTGCGGCCCGAGGATGCGGGCGTCGGCGGGGATGCGCAGGCATTCGAGGAGGCGCACGGCGGCATCGCTGAGCGCGGGGTCGAGCGTGGCCGAGTCGACGGCTTGGGGGCGCCGGTCGGGATCGTCGGGCGGAAGCTCGGATTGCAGGAGGAGCTCGGCGACGAGGGCGGGCGTGACGCCGACAGCGAGGCCGAGGAGCGGACGATCGGGGGTGCCGTGCGTCTCGCATTCGAACGGCAGCGGGACGGTGAGCACGAGGTAGTTGTCAGGATCATACACGAACGTGCGCTCGCCGAGCCGGCCTCGTTTGCGGCCCTGTGCGATGATGACGATGCACGGATCGTAGGCGACCGACGAGGGCGGCACGTGGCGGCTGGCGCGCATGAGTTTCACGCCCGGCAAAGCGGACGGAAGTATGCCTTCGCCGTGAGCGAGTTCGGCGAGGAGGGGGACCATCCGGGTGGAGACGGGCGAGGAGCGGGAGCTAGTGGGCGCGGCCATGGCGAATGGAGGAATAGGCAATCAAGGAAGTGATTTGAGCAAGCTAGGTCCAGTTCGTCGGAGGATCAGGCAATCCTTCCGGAGGTGTGTGTATTGTTGAGATCGAGCGGCGGCGGTAGAGTGGGCACGTTGGCAGCGAGGGAATGGTCCCTTGGCCACATCACTCATTCCCATGAATCCTCTCACAGAAAAAGTTGTTCTCATCACGGGCGCCAGCAGCGGCATTGGCGAAGCGGCGGCGCGGCATCTGGCGGCGCGCGGCGCGCGGGTCGTGCTCGGGGCGCGACGCACGGACCGGCTGGAAAAACTCGCCGCGGAGATCCGCGCGGCGGGCGGCACGGCGGAGTTTCGCGCGCTGGATGTGACGAAGCTGGACGACGTGCAGGCGTTCGCGGCGTTCGCGCTGCGGAAATTCGGAAACATCGATGTGATGATCAACAACGCGGGCGTGATGCCGCTGTCCCCGCTCGCAGAGTTGAAGATCGACGAGTGGAACCGGATGATCGACGTGAACATCCGCGGCGTGTTGCACGGGATTGCGGCGGTGTTGCCACAGATGACGGCGCGGAAGGCGGGGCACATCATCAACGTGTCGTCGATCGCGGGGCACAAGGTCTGGCCGGCGTGCGCGGTTTACAGCGGGACGAAATTCGCGGTGGGCGCGATTTCGGAGGGGTTGCGCCAGGAGACGACGGACATCCGGGTGACGATCATTTCGCCCGGCGTGGTGGAGTCGGAGCTGGCGAACACGATCACGTCGGAGTCGACGGCGCCGTTGATCGCCGAGTTTCGGAAGGCGGCGCTCACGCCTGATGCGATTGCGCGGGCGATGGCGTATGCGATCGAGCAGCCGGCGGATGTCGATGTGAGCGAGATCATCGTGCGGCCGGTGACGGGCGCGGCGTGAGCGAAGGTGCTCTGTGCGCGGCTCAATTCTCAACTCTGAATCTCCCGAACTCGTATCATCATGAAACACGAAAACAAAATTGCACTGGTCACGGGCAGCAGCCGCGGGTTGGGCCGCGCGATTGCGCTGAAGCTTGCCCGCTCGGGTGCGGACGTGGTCGTCAC
Source organism: Verrucomicrobiota bacterium (assembly GCA_023430565.1). Taxonomy (GTDB): domain Bacteria; phylum Verrucomicrobiota; class Verrucomicrobiia; order Opitutales; family Opitutaceae; genus Opitutus. Next base: position 192 of record JAEZAD010000169.1, on the reverse strand, counting down.
GTATCGCGAGCGGCGGGCGGAAGGCGAAGCGGTGGCGGCGGAGATTCGGGCGTTGGGGCGGCGCGCGGAGGTGTTGCAACTGAACGTGGCGCGCGTGGGGACGTTTGAGGCGTTTGCGGCGACGGTGGCGGAGAAGTTGCAGGCGAGCTGGGGGCGGGGGAATTTCGACTTCCTCGTGAACAATGCGGGGAT
>JAEZAD010000167.1 GCA_023430565.1 Verrucomicrobiota bacterium | reverse complement strand
TCGTCGGGCGTCAGCCCCAGGCCGTTGTCCGACACCGCGATCTCGACGTGCCCATCCTCAGTCGCCCGCGTCACGACCGACACCCGCCCCTGCGGCGGAGTGAACTTCACCGCATTCTTCAGGAGATTCCAAAACACCTGCTGCAGTCGCGTCGGATCGCCGCGCACGAACAGGCCCTTCGCCGCGAGCGCCAGTTCCAGCGTCTGATACTTCTGCGCCGCATCCGCGCGCACCGTTTCGACCGCCTCCCGCAGCACCGCGTGCACGTCGACCGTCTGCACGTCGAGCAGCAACTTCCCCTCCGTGATCCGCGTGAGGTCGAGCAGATCGTCGATCAACCGCGCCTCCAGCGACACGTTTTTCGCGATCATCGCAAACGCCTCCCGCGCCGCCGGCGGGAACTCCCCGCTCTGCGCGCCGTCGCTGGCGACGAGCAACACCGGATTCAACGGCGTCCGCAGCTCATGCGACAGCGCCGCCAGAAATTCGTCCTTCGCCCGGCCAGCCGCCAGCGCCGCGTCGCGCGCCAGCGCGATCTCGCTCTCCGCCGCCTTGCGCTCCGTCACCTCCACGCACGCCGCCGCCACGGCATCGTCCGTCGGCCCCCCGCTGGCCCGCCCCCGCGTGATCAACCACCGCACCACCCCGTCGGCCCGCACAATGCGAAACTCGCTCGCCAGCTCCCCCGCCACGCGGCCGCCCTGCTCCATCGCCTCCCGCACCGCCGCCCGGTCCTCCGCATGCACCAGCGCCAGGAAATCGTCCAGCGTCCGCAACGGCCGGCCCGCCGTTCCGAGCAGCGAATTCAGCCCGTCATCCGCCTCGAAGGCGCCCGTCCGCGGATGCCACACAAACGTCCCCGTGCCCGACGCCATCAACGCCGCATCGAGCCGGTCCTGCTTCTCGCGCAACGCCATCGCCGTCCTGCTCAACGCCTGGTTCGCCCGCAACAAATCCGTCTCGCGCGCCGCCAGCTTCGCCGAACTGTCCTGCAACGCGCGATACACCGTATCCGTTTCGGCGATGCCCGTCTCTCCCGCCACCAGCACCCGCCCCTGCCCCACCGCCTCCGTGCCCGCCACCAGCGACTGCACCGCCACCACCACGCCGCGTCCCGCCCACCACGCCACCAGCGACGCCACGCCGCCGAGCGCCAGCGCCACCGCCAGCGTCACCAGCAGCAGCCGCTGCGCCGAAGCGAACAACTCCGCCGACGGCGAGGCCACAATCACCGTCCAACCCGTCGTGCTCGATCGCGCGAATCCGGTGATGCTCTTCACGCCGTCCAACGTCACGCTCTCGATGACCCCCGCCGGGCGCGACGCGATCGTGCGGCGCATGTGCTCGCTCGCCTTCTTCCCGACGAATTCCTCCGCGCCGCGTGTGCGCGCCCCGATCGTGCCTTCGCGATCGACCAGGCTCACCACCCACGATTTCTCGGTTCCGCCGCGACGCAGCACCCCTGCGAAGACCTCCGGCCGCATGGCGAAGTTCAGCGTATACCGCAGCTCGGCATCGCGAAAAATCGGGACTGCCACAAACAACACCTTCCCTCCGCTCGCCGGCCCCGTCGTTACGTTCGACACATACGAGAGCCCTTTCTTCGCCGCATCTCTGAACTCCTCGCGAAACGCGATTCGCGGCAGCGAAGCGTTCGGCGGCAGCAACGTGTTCATCAGCTGCTGCCCCTCGCGATCGATCAGCACGATCCACTCGCTCGACCCCTGCACCACCAGCTCCGCCTGCGTGCGAAACGCCGCCACTTCGTCGCGCTGCAACCGCCCCGAAGTCGAAAGCCCCTGCAGCAACGCGCGGCGCTCCGCCACGTGCGCATCCACAAGCAGCGACGTGGCCTGCGCCGCCCCCAGCAAATGACGCTCGAGCGCATGCCGCTCATTGCGATAACTCTGCCGGATCAGCCAGCCCACCAGCAGCGCCGCCGGCAACAGCACCGCCGCCACCAGCAGCGCGAGCCGCCCTCTGACCGAACGCGTAAGTTGCGAGAGAAGCCGCGCCACGAAAGCGCGCCATCGAGCCAGCGCCAACGCGCGAGTCAAGTGCGCGCGCTCCCCGCCCCGGCAACCGCCATCGAAGTGCTTTCGCCACCACGCCTGCCGCAGCATCCCCTTTCCCCGCGCCTCGCCACCGCGGCCACCGCACGGTAACCCCGACCATTCCGTCACTTGCCGCGCGACGTCCTCGGCGATCCCGACGTCGACCGCTCCGCACCCGCGCTCTCGGCGGAATTTCCCTGACGCCAGATCTCTGCCTCGGCCTGCTGCCACACTTCGCGGTCCGACCGCTCGCCGCGCGCCCGCTGCCCCAACTCGTCCGCCCGCTTCGCCACGAGCAACTCCAGCCGTGTCAGCTCATCGAGTGACTCCGGCACAGGGGAACTATTGGCAGACTGCAGGGGGAACATGGCTCGAACGGCCCGTGGGGCCGGGGGTCGTCCACCCTCACCCACCAGTCGGCAAAAGCAAACCCCGACGCCACCGGAATCACCCCAACCAGCGATCCGAAATCGAACCACACCACCTCCCCTCCTCCGCCCCACGCAGGGTTCGATCTGTCCGCCCCCGTTCCTCGAATTTGTTCCGTAGCCTTCTCCCCGCACGCTCGTCATAGCCGCCGATGTCAGATCCCTCCAGTTCCCGTTCGCGCGCTCGCCGCTGGTTCCTGTATGCCGCGGTCGCATGCGTTCTTTCAATTGCCACCTGGTATTTTGGTTTCCGCTCGAAACCCCAGCGGCCCCGCTACCCGCAACCCGCCTGGGCCGGCACGGAGTTCCCGCTCAAGGTCCCCGTCCGCACTGTCGCAGCGAAATTGGAGGACCTTCCCGTGTTCATCGAGGAGATCGGCAGCGTCACGCCCCTCAACAGCGTCATCGTCAAACCCCGCGTCGCCGGCCAGCTCCTGCGCGTCCCGTTCGAGGAGGGGCAGCGCGTCGAACCCGGCGACCTCCTCGCCGAAATCGATCCCGCCCCCTATCGCATCCGCCTCGCCCAGGCCGAAGGCCAGCTCCGGCAAAACATGGCCCGCCTCGAAAGCGCCCGCAGCGATCTCGAACGTATCCGAAATCTCCACACGCAAAACCTGATCACCCAGCAGCAACTGGAAGTCCAGGAAGCCCTCGTCTCCGAACGCGAAGGCGCCGTCGCCGCCGATCAGGCCGAAGTCGACGACGCCCGCCTCCAACTCGCCTACACCCAGGTCCACGCCCCCATCGGCGGCCGGGTCGGCTTCCGCCGCGTCGACGTCGGCAACCTCGTCCGCGAATCCGATGCCGAGGGCCTCGTCATGATCACGCAAACCCGCCCCATCACCGTCACTTTCGCCATTCCCGCCGACAAGCTTCCCGCTGTCCTCGAACCGCACCGCGCTGGCGAGACCATCACCGTCGAAGCCTGGAACTCCGACAAAACCACCCTCCTCGCCACCGGCCTCCTCAAAACCCTCGACAACCAGATCGATCCCGCCACCGGCACGCTCCGGCTCAAGGCCGAGTTCGCCAACGACGACGAACGCCTCTTCCCCAATCAGTTCGTCAACGTCCGCATGCGTGTCCGCACCCTCGAAGACGCCCTCGTCATCCCCTCCGCCGCCGTTCAATTCGGCTCCCGCGGCACCTACGTCTACATCGTCGACGAAAACAACAAGGCCGCCCTCCGCGACGTCGTCCTCGGCCCGCTCAACGGCACGCAACAAGCCATCACCCAGGGCCTGAACGCCGGCGACGCCGTCGTCCTCGAGGGCCTCGACCGCCTCCGCGAAGGCAGCAACGTCGTCATCTCCAACGAGCCCGCGCCCTCCTCCGCCGCGCCGACCGCCGTCATCCCCGTCGCCGCGCCCTGATCTCCGGCCGTGTCACGCACCGCGTGCGCAGCGGGACCGCTCGGCTTTCCACCGTGGCATGCGTCCGTCGCCCACCAAAACAAAACCTTGAATCGCAAAGACGCTAAGGAAGCAAAGGAACCCAAGCCAACACCCAGACGCAGCCTTCGCGGTCTTCGCGCCCCTTCGCGTCTTTGCGCTTAATCCGAACGAATGAATCTCTCCCGTCCTTTCATCCAGCGCCCCGTCGCGACCACCTTGTTGATGATCGCGCTGCTCCTCTCCGGCGTCATGGCCTACCGCCTGCTGCCGGTCTCCGCGCTGCCTCAGGTCGATTTTCCGACCATCCAGGTTTTCACCTTCTACCCCGGCGCCAGCCCCGCCGTCACCGCCAGCGCCATCACCGCGCCCCTCGAACGCCGCTTCGGTCAGATCCCCGGCCTCTCCCAGATGTCGTCGTCCAGTTCCGGCGGCGCATCCGTGATCACACTACAGTTCTCGCTCGAGATCTCCATGGGCGTCGCCGAGCAGGAGGTCCAGGCCGCCATCGCCGCCGCCGACAACCTCCTCCCCAACGACCTCCCCACGCCTCCCGTCTACCGCAAGGTCAACCCCGCTGACGCCCCCATCCTCACCCTCGCCGTCACCTCCTCCACCCTCCCGCTGCCGCGGGTGCATGATTTGGTGGATACACGCATCGCCCAGAAACTCGCCCAGATCCCCGGCGTCGGCATGGTCAGCCTCGCCGGCGGCCAGCGCCCCGCCGTCCGCGTCCAGATCAACCCCGCCGAGCTCGCCGCCCGCGGCCTCAACCTCTCCGACATCCGCAGCGCCATCGGCGCCGCCAGCGTCAACCAGCCCAAGGGCAGCTTCGACGGTCCCGTCCGCAGCATCCTCATGGACGCCAACGACCAGCTCCGCTCGCCCGAGGAATACCGCGATCTCATCATCTCCTGGCAGGGCGGCGCCCCCCTCCGCCTCGGCGACGTCGCCACCATCACCAACGCCGCCGAAGACCGCCGCCTCGCCGCCTGGGCCGACACCCTTCCCGCCGTCCTCATCAACGTCCAACGCCAGCCCGGCGCCAACGTCATCGAGGTCGTCGATCGTGTGCAGGCCATGCTCCCCCAGCTCTCCGCCAGCCTCCCCGCCTCGGTCCAGCTCTCCGTCCTCAGCGACCGCACCCAAAGCATCCGCGCCTCCGTCCGCTCCGTCCAACACGAGCTCATCTTCGCCGTCGGCCTCGTCGTCCTCGTCACGTTCCTTTTCCTGAAAGACTTCTCCGCCACCGTCATTCCGAGCATCGCCGTCCCGCTTTCCCTCATCGGCACGTTCGGCGTGATGTATCTCGCCGGCTATTCGCTCAACATCCTCACCCTCATGGCGCTCACCGTCGCCACCGGCTTCGTCGTCGACGACGCCATCGTGATGATGGAAAACATCGCCCGGTATCGCGAACAAGGATACTCCCCCTTCGAGGCCGCGCTCAAGGGCGCCTCCCAGATCGGCTTCACGCTGATCTCCCTCACCCTCTCGCTCATCGCCGTCCTCATCCCGCTGCTCTTCATGGGCGACGTCGTCGGCCGCCTCTTCCACGAGTTCGCGATCACCCTCGCCGTTTCGATCCTCATCTCGCTCGTCGTCTCCCTCACGCTTACGCCGATGATGTGCGCGCGCATGCTCAAGCACGCGCACGCCTCCTCGCCCGAAAAACCCGGCTTCCTCGACCGCGTCATCGAGCGCTACGGCGTCTGGCTCGATTGGGTCCTCGCCCACCAGCGACTCGCGCTCCTCGCGACCGTCGCTACCCTCGCCGTCACCGCCCTGCTCTACATCGTCGTTCCCAAGGGCTTCTTCCCCGTTCAGGACAACGCCGCCATCCAAGCCGTCACCGAGGCGCCGCAATCCATTTCGTTTTCCGCCATGGCCGAGCGCCAGCAGGCCCTCGGCGCCAAGCTCCTCGAGGACCCCGCCGTCCGCAGCCTGTCCTCCTTCATCGGCGTCGACGGCACCAACGCCACCCTCAACAGCGGCCGCATGCTCATCAACCTGCACCCGCACGACGAACGCAGCGAAAACGCCTCCGAAATCATCGAACGCCTCCGCGAGCGCGCCCGCGAAGTCTCCGGTATCACGCTTTACATGCAGCCCGTGCAGGAGCTCACGATCGAGGACCGCGTCAGCCGCACCCAATTCCAGTTCATGCTCACCACGCCCGACGAAGAGCTGCTCCACGAGTGGGTGCCGCGCTTCGTCAATCACCTCCGCCAAAACCCCGCCCTCAGCGATGTCGCCGCCGACCTTCAAAACCGCGGCCTCCAGGCGTTCTTCGAAATCAACCGCGACGCCGCCAGCCGCCTCGGTATCAGCGTCGCGGATATCGACGACGCCCTCTACAGCGCCTTCGGCCAGCGCCAGATCTCCACGCTTTTCACGCAGGCTTCCCAATACCGCGTCATCCTCGAGGTCGACCCGCGCCTCGTCGACGGACCCGAGGCGCTCGAACGCGTTTTCGTCAACCCCGCCAGCGGCGCCCCCGTCCCGCTTTCCAGCGTCGGCCGCGTCACCGAGCGCCGCGCCCCGCTTCTCCTCAACCGCGTCGGCCAGTTCCCCGCCGCCACCATCTCCTTCAATCTCGGCGCCGACGCCTCCCTCGGCGAAGCCGTCGCCGCCATCGAGCAAGCCTCGCGCGACCTCGAGCTTCCGCCCTCCGTCGAGCTCCGCTTCCAGGGCGCCGCGCACGCGTTTCGCTCATCGCTCTCCAGCACGCTCTGGCTGATCCTCGCCGCCGTCGTCACGATGTATATCGTGCTCGGCGTTCTCTACGAGAGCAGCATCCACCCGATCACCATTCTTTCCACCCTGCCGTCCGCCACCGTCGGCGCGCTGCTCGCCCTTTGGCTCACCGGCCGGCCCTTGGACATGATCGCCGTCATCGGCATCATCCTCCTCATCGGCCTCGTGAAGAAAAACGGCATCATGATGATCGACTTCGCCCTCGAAGCCGAACGTCACCAAAAACTCCCGCCGCTCGCCGCCATCCGCCAGGCCGCGATGCTCCGCTTCCGCCCGATTCTCATGACCACGCTCGCCGCCCTTTTCGGCGCGCTCCCGCTCATGTTGTCCACCGGCTCCGGCGCGGAACTCCGCCAGCCCCTCGGACTCGTCATGGTCGGCGGCCTCCTCGTCAGCCAGGTCCTCACGCTCTTCACCACCCCCGTCGTCTACCTCTTCTTCGACCGCCTCGGCCACCGCCGCCGTCGCGCCCACGTAGCGCACGACGTCCCCGCCGAACCCCTCGCCATCGGAGAACCTTCCCGATGACCTTTCACCTTCCCTTCGTCTGTCATTCTGAGCGTTGCGAAGAATCCACCTGGACCTTCGCAACGCGATGGTCCGACGAACGACTTCGGTTAACCCGCGCCGCGCTCCGATGAACCTCTCCCGCCCCTTCATCCGCCGCCCCGTCGCCAGCGCGCTCATCGCGATCGCGATCGTCCTCCTCGGCGCCCTCTCCTACAACCTGCTCCCGGTCGCGCCGCTCCCGCAGGTCGATTTCCCCACCATCCAGGTCTACGCCCAGCTCCCCGGCGCCAGCCCGGAAACGATGGCCTCCAGCGTCGCCACGCCGCTCGAACGCGCTCTCGGCAGCATCGCCGGCATCACCGGCATCCGCTCCAACAGCAGCCAGGGCTCCAGCAACATCACGCTCGAATTCGATTTCGATCGCGACATCGACGACGCCGCCCGCGATGTCCAGGCCGCCCTCAACGCCGCTCGCGGCCAGCTCCCGTCCGGCATGCCGCGCAACCCGAGCTACCGCAAAATCAACCCGTCGCAGGCCCCCATCATCGGCCTCGCCCTCAGCTCGCCCAACCTCGCCCCCGGCGATCTCTACGACACCGCCTCCACCATCATCGCCCAAAAGCTTTCCCAGGTCGCCGGCGTCGGCGAAGTCCAGGTGTGGGGCAGCTCGCTCCCCGCCGTCCGCGTCCAGCTCAACCCCAACGCCCTCGCCCATCACGGCATCGCCCTCGACGAGGTCCGCCGCGCCATCAACGAAACCAACTCCCTCAGCCCCCGCGGCATGATCGAGTCTGGCGAACGCCACTGGCAGGTCCAGACCAGTGACCAACTTCGCCGCGCCGCCGAATACCGCCCGCTCATCATCCGCTACGTCGACGGCGCGCCCGTCCGCCTCGGCGACGTCGCCACCGTCACCGACTCCGTCGAAAACCGCTACGCGAGCGGCTTCCACAACCATCGCCCCGCCGTCCTCCTCATGGTCCTGCGCCAGCCCGGCGCCAACATCGTTTCGA
>JAEZAD010000043.1 GCA_023430565.1 Verrucomicrobiota bacterium | reverse complement strand
GGTGCCGGATGCGTGGAGGGTCGAACCGCGTCGCGGGCGAGTATGAATTTCGGCGGGGCCGCGGGGCGCTGGTTGTTTCGCGATTCGGAGGACGGCGTGACGACAGAGCGGACGGGTGCGGTCGCGCGGCTTGTTGCGCGAGAGCGAATTTCTCGAGAGAGGCGCTCACGCGGGAGTGGCACGCGGCGCTCGAACGTGGGGTGCAGCGGCTCGAGCGCGAGCGTGGGTAGGTGGCCGCGTGCTTGCCGACGAGATCCAGCTAGAGTGTCGCGAGGTGTTGGAACGCGTCGGCGGAGAGATCGGGGCGGTGCCGGATTTCGAGGACGTCGTGGAGACGGGCGAGTTGGCGTTCGACCTGGTCGAGGCGAGGGGAGTCGGAAAGGAGGAGGAGCATGCGGCTGGTGGAACCGTCGTCGATGGGGACGCAGAGGATGGCGTCGAGGTTGAAGGCGCGGCGGGCAAAGAGGCCGGTGATGTGGGACATCGTGCCGGGATGATTGCGGACGCGAAGCTCGAGAACGGTCGAGGGCGGCGCGGACGGCACCGAGGGCGCAGGGCGCGCGGAAGGAATGTTGTCACTTAATACGTTACAAACAGATTGGTCGCGATGGAGAGATTTGTAACGTAATGTATTACAATATGGGTTGGGTTGGGGGAGCGGGTTAGGCATGGGAGGAGGTGGGTTGGGGGTGGGTGGTGATGGTTTGGTGGTTGGCGGCGCCGGGGGGGACCATGGGGAGGACGAGGGCGGTGTCGTGGATCGCGATGTCGATGACACATGGGCCGGGTTCCGAGAGCGCGGCGGCGAGGGTCGTGAGCGGGTCGGGATCGGAGGCATCAAGGCGGAGGCCGCGGAGACTGAAGGCGCGGGCGAGGGCGGCGAAATCGGGGACGGCATGGAAGCGCGAGGCGGCGTAGTTCTGGGCGTAGAACAACTCCTGTTGCTGACGCACGAGGCCGAGGGCGCCGTTGTTGAAGATCAGCACGGCCACGGGGAGATCGAGTTCAGCGAGGAGGGCGAGTTCCTGGATGTTCATGAGGATCGAGCCGTCGCCGGAAATACATACGACGCGGGGTGAGCGCGGGCTTGCGAAGTTTGGAGCTCGGAGATCGGAGTTCGGACCGGACGCTTCGCGGAGGGCGAGGGCGGCGCCGATCGCGGCGGGAAGGCCGAAGCCCATCGTGCCGAGGCCGCCGGAGGTGAGAAGCGAGCGTGGGTGACGGAAGGGCCAGGCTTGGGCGACCCACATCTGGTGCTGGCCGACGTCGGTGGTAACGATCGTGTCGGCGGGGAGGGTTTCGGCGAGGAACCGGCAGAGGTTGATCGGGTGCAGCGGGTCTTCGGCGCGCGGTGGATGGGCGAGCGGGTGGGCCCGGCGGAGGGCGGTCGCATGGGCAAGCCAGGCGGGGCGCGATTGAGGTGGGAGTTGTTGCAGCAGGCGGGTGAGGATGTCCGCGGCGTCGCCGACGAGGCTGAGGAAGGGGTTTTTGATTTTGCCGATTTCGGCGGGGTCGATGTCGATGTGGGCGATGGTCGCGCGCGGGCAGAATTCGGCGACTTTGCCGGTGGCGCGGTCGTCGAAGCGGGCGCCGATCGCGAGGACGAGATCAGCTTCGTCGAGGAGGTGGTTGGTGGCCTTCGTGCCATGCATGCCGAGCATGCCCATGAAATGTGGGTCGTCGGCGGGAATGGCCCCGAGCGCCATCAGCGTGCAGACGGTGGGCGCCTGCAGGCGGTGCGCGAGCTCGCGGGCGAGCGGCGCCGCGCCGGAAGCGATGATGCCGCCGCCGAGGTAGAGGACGGGGCGTTGGGCGCGGGCGAGGAGTTGGGCGAGGGCGGTGAGGTTGGAGGACCAATGTGGGGGCGCCGCCTGGGAGGAGCTTCGGGGCGTGGCGTTGCTGGCGGATATCCAACTGGATTCTTCGCTGCGCTCAGAATGACATGACGGTTGTTCGCGGCCGCCGGGTGCTGGCCATTCGGTGACGGTGAGTTTTGTGGTGAGGACGTCTTTGGGGATGTCGATGGCGACGGGGCCGGGGCGGCCGGATTCGGCGAGGGTGAAGGCGAGGGGGATGATTTCGAGGAGCTCGGCAACGGAGCGGATCAGGAAGTTGTGTTTCGTGATCGGGAGGGTGAGGCCGTAGGTGTCGACTTCCTGAAAGGCGTCGGTGCCGATGAGTGCTTGCGGGACCTGGCCGGTAATCGCGATGAGCGGAATGGAATCGAGGCGGGCGTCGGCGATGGCGGTGAGGAGATTGGTGGCGCCGGGGCCGGAGGTGGCGAGGCACACGGCGGCGCGGCCGGTGACGCGCGACATGCCTTGGGCGATGAAGCCGGCGCCTTGCTCGTGGCGGGCGAGAATGTGCTCGATGCGCGAGTCGGGCGAGTGGAGCGCGTCGTAGAACGGGAGGATTGCACCGCCGGGGATGCCGGCGACGGTGCGGACGCCCTGGTGTTCGAGGAGGGTGCGGAGGATTTCGGCGCCGGTCAGGGTCGCCGCTGAGGCGGCGACCGGAGATGGTAGATGGGAGATGGGAGATGGGAACGGATGCGCACGGTGGTCGGAGGGCGCGGAGGTGGATTCGGCGGCGGGTGGGGCCGCGGTTTCGGTGTCGGTGGGTGGTTTCATTTGGTTTTGGCGTTGAGCGCCCTTCCCGTGGCGAAACCGGCGAGGCAATAAAAAGCCCCTCCGGTTCGGCACCGGAGGGGCAAAGTCGTGTTCGATTTTTCGATACGATCAGAACCCTCGCGTGCCGACAGGCGCGACGACGACGACGAC
>JAEZAD010000275.1 GCA_023430565.1 Verrucomicrobiota bacterium | reverse complement strand
GGTCGCTCGAGGGGGCAAGCGCGGCGAGCGGGTCGGAGTTGTCGCGGCCGGACCGGGCGGGAGTGATGCGGGTTTCGCCGGCGCCGCCGGAAAACGTGAGCGTGGCGTAGAAGCCGCCGTCGTCGGTGGGGAGAAGATCGGTGACTTCGGCGTCGCGGTTTTCCTGGAGGATCACGGGCGAGTGCATCGGGCCGTCGGTGGCGGGAGCGATCGTGGGATCGAAGGCGTAGAGATTTCCCTTGGGCGCGGAGCCGGCGACGATGCGGCCGTCGTGGAGGCGGGCGAGACGACGGATGTTGCGGTCGCGCACTTCGGCGAAAAGGCGGATGCCGTGGCTCGCGAGCGTGGCGGGGTCGGTGATTTTGTCGGGCAGGACGCCGGCGCGGGCGAATTCGGAGACGTTGACCGAATAGATGCGCGCGGGATTGCCGGTGGCGACGAGGACGTCGCCGCGATCATTGGGGAGAAGAATGTCGAAGATCGAATCGACCGGGAGTGCGACGCGAGCGACCTGGATGCCTTCGCGAACGAGGACGAGCGCGCCGCGCGGTGAGGTGCCGGCGAGAAGAGAACCGTCGGGCAGGCGGGCGAGCGCGTAGAGGTGGGGATCGTCGAGGTCGGCGATCTCGCGCGACGTGTAGGACGACTTTGCGGGATCGATCGTGAGTTCGAAGATTTTGCCGTCGGGGCCGGTGCCGACGAGCCAGGTGTGGGGAAGGGCGCCGGGCGTGAGCGACCAAAGGAGGTCGGCGGGGGCTTCGCCGGTGAGATCGGTGAGCGTGGGGCCGGCGACGAGACGGCCGTCGGAGCGGGCGGCGAGGCCTTTCAGATTTCGACTGGGAACGTCGCGAAAGAAATCGATTTCGGTGCGGCGCGAGAGCGGGTCGGCGAGGAGCGTGGGCGCGAGCGACGCGAGGGTGGCGGTGAGGACGAAAAGGCGGGAGGTAAAACGGGGGCGCACGAGGAGAAAGACGGGCGAGGAATGGGGGAAAGGCAAGTTGGGGCGCGGACGGCCACTCGCTCACGCTCGTAGCTACGGAAAGACGGAATCGGCTCGCTGGCGCTCGCCGTTACATGGGCCACTCGCTCACGCTCGCAGCCACTGGAACGCGCTCACTCGATGACGGTGAGAGGGCGGTTCAGGGTGACGGAGGCGAGCTTGCCGTCGAGGAGGTGGGTTTCCCAGAGCGGGACGACGGCGTTGATTTGATTGAAGCGGGCTTCGTCGGCGGCGCGGGCGATGCGCTCGATCGAGGAAGGGGCTTCGGGGGTGGCGCTCGTTTGATCGGTGAAGAGACGCGTGCGCTCGACGACGGCGAGGCAGAGGCCGTCGGCGGGACGGGTGTCGCGTTGAGCGGCGAGATAGGCGTCGAAGCTGCGGAGCTGGGCGGCGTCGAGATTGCGGGCACGGCCGGAGAGTTCGTCGAGTGCGCGACCGGGCGCGAGAACGACCTCGAGTGTTTTGCCGATCCAGTCGGACGGGACGGGGATGTCGATCGTCTGGCGGCGGGCTTCGCCCTGGTGGTCGCGCCACGAGAGTGTAGCCTGGAGGATTTCGCCGGCGCGGGCGGTGGCGCGGGAGAGTTGGAAGAGCTCGACGGTGACGGCGGGGTTTTGATCGAGCGGTTCGACGGTGAAGACGACGCGATCGGGGAAGGTTTTTTCGTAGGGATTTTGGAGACTTTGGCCGAGGTCGCGGACGAACTCGTTGAGTCCTTGTTGAAAGCCTTGCGGGCCGGAATAGAGGGCGCGGGTGCTGAGCGCGGCGCGGGCCGGGAAGGCGATGTCGCTTTTCAGGAGAAAGCCTTTGCTGAGGCCGGCATCGTTGGAGCCGAGGATCGCCTGGCTGACGCCGGTCGCGACGAGGACGGGCGTGAGCTGTTCCTGGCGGGCGACGGAGAAGTGGAGGGTTTTAGCGGTGCCGAGGGCGGAGTTAACGATCACTTCGACCGACGTCATTTCAGGACCTTTGCCGAGCACGCCGGAAACGGCGGAGAGGCGGTCCTGCGTGATGGTGCCGATGACGCGGCCGGTGTTGGCGACTTTGACCGACTGCATCGCGGACGGGAGGATGGTGACGATCTCGGCTTCGCACATCGGCAGTTCGACGGCGCCGAGAGACAGCATCGGATGGCCGAACGCGGTGATGCTGCGGCCGTCGACGTCGGAAACGGTGCCGGTGCCGGCGAGGGTGATGTCGCCGGTGGCGAGGGCCACGGCAACGGCGGAGCCTGGGGTGAGTTGAGAGTTGAGAGTTGAGGATTGAGAGCTAGCTGAGAGCCCAGAGCCCAGAGCGGAAGTTTGCATGCTGCCGCCGAGGGAAGTGGCGGTGAGGCCGAGAGCGGAAAGTTGCGGGGCGAAGAGATCGGCGACGACGGGGCTGAGACCGCTGAGCGTGAAAACGGGGCGGAGCGGGCGAAAGCCGTCGGCGGACGCAAGGGGAGCGTTGACGGGGGCGGTGGGGGCGGGTTCGGCGGAGAGGCCGGCGATCATTTTTGTCTGCACCTCGATGAGATCGGCGGCGGGCGTGAAGCCGGCGTAGCGGACGGTTTCGAAGCGTTGGATTTGATAGCTGAGTGCGCCGGCGAGTTTGCCGTTCACGTAGAGCGGGCTGCCGGACATGCCGGCGACGGCGCCCATTTTTTGGACGCGCGGATCGGTGAGCTCGCAGAGGATGAGCGATTTGCCGGGGCCGAGGGCGTTGCGGACGACGCCGGTGATTTCGACGGTGAACGGTTCGGGCTCGGTGCCGCGGAAGACAGTCCAAACCTCGCCCCGCTGGCCGGCTTTCAGCTCGTCGAGGGTGATGATGTCGCGGACGGAAGGCTGTTCGGCAAAGGCGCCGAGGGTGAGCAGCGAGAAGAGAACAGCGGAGGAAAACAAACGACCCATCGAGACGATAACGGCGAAGCGCACTTAGAATTAAGAGATTTCGGAGGATTCAAAGTTGCCGGATACTCGACGCAAGCACTTCGCATGCCCGGTCGATCGCGGCGCCCTCGTGCGCGGTGCTGAGAAACCCGGCTTCGTAAGCGCTCGGCGCGAGGTAGACATCGTGTTGAAGGCACGCGTGAAAGAAGCGGTTGAAGAGCTTGGCGTCGCCCTGCATCGCGGTGGCCAAATCGCGCACCGGAGTGGGGGTGAAGAAAATGCTAAACATGGAACCGCATTGGGGGACTTGGATCGGGAGACCCTTGTCGTGGGCGGCGGAAAGGACGGCGTTGCGGAGCTGGCGGCCAAGGGAGTCGAGGCGGTCGTAGGGATTGAGCTCGTCGAGGAGTTGGAGGGCGGCGATGCCGGCGGCCATGGCGAGCGGGTTGCCGCTGAGTGTGCCGGCCTGGTAAACGGGGCCGAGCGGCGCGAGCATATTCATGATTTCACGACGTCCGCCGAAGGCGCCGACGGGGAGGCCGCCGCCGATGATTTTGCCGAGGCAGGTGAGATCGGGCGTGATGCCTTCCTTTTCCTGCACGCCGCCGCGGGCGATGCGAAAACCGGTCATGACCTCGTCGAAAATCAGAACGGAGCCTTCGCGCGTGCAGACTTCGCGGACGAATTCGAGATAACCCGGATCGGGCATGATGAAGCCGACATTGCCGCAGTAGGGTTCGAGGATGACGCCGGCGATTTGCTGCTGGTTGGCGGCGAAGGCGGCGTCGAGCGCGGCGCGGTCGTTGTAGGGGACGACGACCGTTTCCTGTGCGAACGACGCGGGAACGCCGGCGCTGTCGGGGTGGCCGTGCGTGAGCGCACCGGAGCCGGCTTTGATGAGGAGCGAGTCGGAGTGGCCGTGGTAGCAGCCGGCGAATTTGATGATCTTGTCGCGCTTCGTGAAGCCGCGCGCGAGGCGGAGGGCGGACATGGTGGCTTCGGTGCCGCTGTTGCACATGCGGACTTTTTGGATCGACGGAAAGAAACGGACGATGAGCTCGGCCATCTCCACTTCGTAGGGATTGGGCGTGCCGAAGGACGTGCCGTTTTCGAGGGCTTCGGCGATGGCGGCGCGGATGCGCGGATGGTTGTGGCCGTGGATGGCAGGGCCCCAGGTGCAGACGAAATCGATGAGTTCGCGGTCGTCGGCGGTGATGAGGGTGGCGCCGCGTGCGGCTTTGACGAAGAACGGTGCACCGCCGACGGAGCGGAAGGCGCGGACGGGGGAGTTGACGCCGCCGGGGATGAGTTGGAGAGCGCGGGCGAAGAGTTGGTCGGAGGAGGCGGAAGAAATCATTTGGTGTTTAACCACGGATGAACACGGATGGACACGGATCGCGGGTTCAAACCTGAAACGGCGAAGGGACGCGAATAGACGCGAATGCGGCGGAGTGCCGGAAGGGTTGCCGGCTTCAGCTCACGTATTTTTGGACGATGGGGATGCGGCGGCCGACGCCGAAGGCGAGGGGGGTGGTCTTCAGGCCGGGGGCGGCTTGTTTTCGTTTGTATTCGTTGAGGTCGACCTTGCGGGCGACGTCGTTGACCACGGCTTCGGCGAAGCCCTGTGCGATCAGGTCGCGGCGAGACAGGCCTTGTTCAACGTAGCCTTCGAGAATGGCGTCGAGAATGTCGTAGGGCGGGAGACTGTCCTGGTCGACCTGGCCGGGGCGGAGTTCGGCGGACGGCGGTTTTTCGATGGTGTTGTGCGGGATGACCTCACGATCGCGGTTAATCCAACGGGCGAGATTGTAGACCTGGGTTTTGAAAACGTCGGAAATGACGGCGAGGCCGCCGGCCATGTCGCCGTAAAGTGTGCAATACCCGACGGCGACTTCGCTCTTGTTGCCGGTGGTGAGGAGGAGCGAGCTGAACTTGTTCGAGAGCGCCATCATCACGACGCCGCGGATGCGGGCCTGGATGTTTTCCTCGGCAACGTCGCGGGGAAGGCCGGCGAAGAGCGGACCGAGCGAGGCTTCGGTGGCGGCGACGGCGTCGGCGATGGCGATGGTTTCGAAACGGATGCCGAGATTCTGGGCGAGGATGCGGGCGTCGTCGCGGGAGTGTTGCGAGGAAATCGAGGACGGGAGTGAAACACCCATGACGTTTTCGGCGCCGAGTGCGTGGACGGCGATGACGGCGACGAGGGCGGAATCGATGCCGCCGGAGAGGGCGACGAGGGCGCGTTTGAAGCCGCTTTTATGGGCGTAGTCGCGGAGGCCGAGGACGAGGGCGGAGAAGGTGTCCTGGCATTCGTCCTGGGCGAAGGATGCTGCCAGCCCAGAGCCCAGAGCTGAGAGCCCAGAGCTGGAGAGGTCGACGACGCGGAGGTCTTCGGTGAAGGCGGGGAGGCCGGCGCGGAGGGTGCCGGTGGCGTCGCAGACGAGGCTGCGGCCGTCGAAGATGAGCTCGTCGTTGCCGCCGACGGCGTTGACGTAGACGACGGGGCAGCCGAGGGAGCGGGCGGTGTCGGCGACGAGGGTTTGGCGGACGTTGCGTTTGTCGTAGTGCCAGGGGCTCGCGGAGAGGTTGACCATGAGGTCGCATTTCTGGGCCGCGAGCTGGCGGGTGGGATCGATGCCGCGATAGAGCTGACGCGTGCTGAGGGTGGGGTGCGTCCAGATATCTTCGCAGATGGTGATGCCAATGCGGCGGCCGGCGTGTTCGACGACGAGCGGGCTGGCGGCGGGTTCGAAGTAGCGGTCTTCGTCGAAGACATCGTAGGTCGGCAGGAGGCACTTGTGGGCGGTGGCGACGATCTGGCCGCGATGAACGAAGGCGGCGGAGTTGAACGCGGGCCGGCCGGTGCCGGAGGTGTTTCGCTCGACCGAGCCGATGAACGCGGGGACGTCGCCGATGTGCGCGGCGATTTCGCGGAGGGAGTCTTCGCAATCGGGAACGAAGCGGCGTTTGAAGAGCAGGTCGCGCGGAGGGTAGCCGCAGACGACGAGCTCGGGGAAGACGACGAGTTCGGCGCCTTGGGCGACGAGGACGTTGTAGGCGTCGAGGATCTTGCGGCGATTGCCGGGGAGATCGCCGACGGTGGGGTTGAGTTGGGCGAGGCCGAGTCGCATGGAAAGGGAGGGAAAAGCGAGACGGTGGAGGGGATTGCGGGAGAGGACAACTCCGGGCGCGAGATCGGTTTGGCGGACGGAAGGCGGAACATGCGCGGGTGGCGGTTTACGATGGGAGGTCCACCATGAACTCCTCCGAAGTCGAAACGCGCGTGGGAAAGGCGAAGGAAATGCTGGTCGGTTATCCGACGGAAACGGTGGAGGCGGCGGAGCGGTTTTTTCGCGATGGCGACGCGGCGGCGCTGGATCGCCTGGTGGCGGGGGTGATCGCGTATCACCGGCCGGCGGGTGCGGCGGAGGCGAATCATGAGAAACCGGCGGAGCTGGCGGGAAGTGCGCGGCTGGTGGAGGACCTCGGCTTCGATTCGCTGGCGATGGTGGAGATGAGCTTTTTGTTGGACGAGCTGTTGGGACTAAAGTTGTCGGACGACGAGATGCGCGCGCTGCGCACGCTCGACGATGTGCGCGGCGTGGTGCGGGCGCGGGCGTCGGCGGGCTGAACGAAACGAATGCGACGGGTGTCGATCACCGGGTTGGGATTTATCACGCCGATCGGCAACGATCGCGCGGCGGTGACGCGGAGTTTGCGCGAGCTAAAGCATGGACTGAAACGTGTGGAGTGGTTTCCGGAGTGTCCGGTGAAGCTGGCGGGAATCCCTGAAGAGTTCGAGTTGGAGGGATTCAACCATGCGGCGTGGAAATGGCCGGAGCGGTATGCGATCGCGCGCGAGACGGTGCGGAGCATGCCGCCGAATGCGGTTTATGGCTACTGCGCGATGGAGCAGGCGCTGGAGGACGCGGGAATCGCGGGCGAGGAGCTGAGCGATGGGCGAACGGGTTTTTTTGGGGCGTCGGCGGGATCGCCGCGGTTCATGGCGCATCATGTGAATGCGACGGCGGCGGCGCGCGGGGCGAAGGTGCACCCGTGGGCGGTGATGCACTCGGTGGCGGGGACGTTGAACTTCAACCTCGCGTCGGAGTTCGGTATCCGCGGCGCGGTGACAGGATTCGTGTCGGCGTGCGCGGCGAGCGGGCATGCGCTCGGTTATGCGCATGACGAAATCGCGCTGGGGCGGCAGGAGCGGATGATTGTGGTGGGGGCGGAGGAGCCGACGTGGGAGATGCTGGTGCCGTTTTCGGGGTTGCGGGCGCTGTCGCGGCAGACGGAACCGGAAAAAGCGTCGCGGCCGTTCGACGTGGAGCGCGATGGGTTCGTGGGCGGCGGCGGCGCGGTGGCGATCGTTTTGGAAGCGGCGGACGAGGCGGAACGGCGTGGGGCGAAAAACGTTTATGCAGAACTGGCCGGTTGGGGGCAGGCGGCGGATGGGCACAGCGTGGCGCAGTCGGAGCCGGAGGGGCGAGGTGTGGAAGCAGCGATGCGACGGGCGCTGGCGTCGGCCGCGGTGGGCGTCGAAGATTTGGATTACGTGAGCGCGCACGCGACGGGGACGGTGGTCGGCGATCGTGCGGAGGCGAAGGCGTTGCGGCGGGTGCTGGGCGAAAGCGGCGTGGCGGTGAGCGGCATGAAGGCGCTGACGGGGCACACGCTGTCGATGGCGGGGGCGTTGAGCGTGGCGATTACGGCCGTGGCGATGCGGGACGGGTTCGTGCCGGGGCAGGCGCATTTGCGCGAACCGGATCCGGAGTGTGCGGGATTGAATTTGCCGCGGGAGACTCGAGCCGGCCGGATGCGCGCGGCGATGTGCAATTGCAGCGGGTTTGGCGGGAGCAATGTGGCGCTCGTGCTGCGGAAGGGGTGAACGCGAACGGCTCGGCGGAGAGGCCTCGCCCTTGTAGCTTGGGGATGTGCTAGATTGAGCGCGGTTCGGCCACGCTGAGCGTGCTGAGTTGTTCGACACGCGAGGCGCAGCAGGATGCGGTGAGACCGTCCTCGCCCTGGAGGAGATTCGCGCTCCTCGTCCGCGTGCCGTGGAGGCGTTGTTGCGCGCTTTGCGCGCCAATCATCCGCAGTTGCATCTGGTCTTCGACGCGACGGGCGGGTGTGAGCGCCTGCTGGTGGCTACCGCGCATGCGTTGGGATTGCCTTGACGCTGACCGATCCGTGGCGGGTGCGGCACTTTTGCCCAGGCATTTGGGCCTCATGAATAGAACCGAGGCGATCCACGCAGCGATGTTGCGCCGGTAGTCAGGCGGTGCAACCGGCCGCGCTGAGCATGCGAGATCGGGCGCTGCGGAGGCTGCGTGACTGGGTGCAGTTGCGGGACCACCATGTGGCGCAGCTGGGCGAGGAACAAACCTTTCGGTCAATGCTGCCGGAGCGGGCGCAGCAACAAGTGGTGCGGGACAAGTGCCGCCGGCTCGAGCGACTCGTGGAAAAATTGGATGCGCAGATCCAAACCATACTAACCGAGCAGTTGCACGATGCGGTGCAGACCTTGGGTCAGGTCAGCGGGTCTGGCGCAGCGCTACGGGTCTGCTCTCCTACCTGCCGGAAATGGGCAGCTGCACGGACTAGCAGATCGCCAAGCTTATCAACGCCCGCGACAAGCGGGCAAACCACTCGAAGTCGTTCTCATCGCTGTTGGTCGAAGACTCCTCGTCTTCCTCAACGTCTTTCTCAAACCAGCCTACGCTTCAGCTTAGGCTGGAAGACAGTTGCTACTGAGCTAGTAGCGGGCGAGGGAGGGATCGATTTCGTCGGCCCAGGCGGAGATGCCGCCGGCGATGTTGGTGACGGATTCGAAACCGTTGGCGCGGAGGAACTGCGTGACGCGCTGGCTGCGGCCGCCGTGGTGACACATGACGAGCAGGTGGCGGTCGCGCGGGAGCGTGGCGAGTTGTTCCGGGATCTGACGCATGGGAATGAATTGGGCGTTGGGGACGCGGCAGATTTCGGTTTCCCAAGGCTCGCGCACGTCGAGCAGCGTGACGCTTTCCGGTGATTGCTGCAGCAAGGCGTGGGCTTCGGCAACGGTGATCTCGAGGGGATGATTCATGGCGGGGGGAGGAGCGGCGGAAATCGAAGACGCGGCGGAGCGCGGCGGAGGACGCGGGGTGTCTCCACAAACTGGACACGCCGGATCGCGTGCGAGCGAGAAGGTTTGGAAGCGCTGGGTGAGCGCGTCGTAGGTGAGCAGCCGGCCGAGGAGAGGCTCGCCGAGGCCGGCGGCGAGCTTGATGGCTTCGAGTGCCTGGAGACTGCCGATGACGCCGCACAACGCGCCGAGCACGCCGGCTTCGCCGCAGCCGGGCACGCTGCCGGATTGCGGCGGTTCGGGGAAAAGACAGCGATAACAAGGTCCGCCGTGAGCGGGATCGAAGACGGTCACCTGGCCCTCGAATTTGAAGATGCTGCCGAAGACGAGCGGTTTCTTCGCGGCGACGGCGACGTCGTTGTTGAGGTAGCGCGCGGAAAAATTATCGGTGCCGTCGAGGATGATGTCGTAGTTGGAGAAGAGGGTGGTCGCGTTTTCGGAGGTGACGCCGTCGGCGTGTTCGACGACCTGAATGTGAGGATTCAACGCGCGAAGGCGTTGGGCCGCGGAGAAGACTTTCGGCTGCCCGACGGAGGCGGTGTCGTGGAGGAGCTGGCGCTGGAGGTTGTGGTCTTCGACGCGATCGAGGTCGGTGATGCCGAGGGTGCCGATGCCGGCGGCGGCGAGGTAGAGGGCGGCGGGGCTACCGAGTCCGCCAGCGCCGACGACGAGCACGCGCGCGGCGGAGAGGCGGCGCTGGCCGTCGACGCCGAGCTCGTCGAGCAGGATGTGGCGCGAGTAGCGGGAGAGCTCGGCGGGCGACAAACTGGGCAGCGGATCGGGCATTGTGCGGAAAGTCGCGAGGCGGGCGGGCGGTCGCAAATGAAATTGCGCCCGGAAAGCCAGGCGGCGGAAATGGCGCGGCATGCGTTTTCTGGGGATCGATTATGGCACGCGTCGGATCGGGCTCGCGTTTGGCGACGAGCTCGGCGTGGCGACGCCGCTGCCGGCGTTGACGGAGGCGGACGCGGCGAAGCGGTGGAAGGCGTTGCTCGAGGTCGCGCGGACGCGGCGGGTGGCGGAGATCGTGGTGGGGCATCCGTTGAACATGGATGACTCGATCGGACCCAAGGCGAAGGAGGCGGAGGTGCTGGCGGAGCGGTTGCGCGCGGAACTCGGTTTGCCGGTGCATCTGATCGATGAGCGGCTGACGAGTTACGAAGCGGAGTCGACCATCGCGAAGGCGAAGCGGCGCGACGTGCGGGCGAGCGGGTTGATCGATTCGCGGGCGGCCACGCTGATTCTGCAGGATTTTTTTGATCAGCGGACCCCCCCGCTGCTCGATCCGGAGGCGCACGAGGAATAGGAGCCTGCTTGCAGCGATCCGGCGCAACTGCAGGATTTTGTTTTCGAATGGATATTATCGCCTGCCAGCAGGCTCTGATATGAGCGAGAGCGACAAGGGAAACGCGACGCGCTGGAAGTGCGTGTGTGCGTATGACGGCGGGCACTTTGCGGGCTGGCAGAGCCAGGCGGGCGGGAATGCGGTGCAGGATGTGATCGAGACGCGGATAGCGAAGATCTTCGGGCGGCAAATCCGGATTCACGGGAGCGGACGGACGGACTCGGGGGTGCACGCGCTCGGGCAGGTGTTTCACTTCGATGCGGAGTGGCGGCACGGGCCGGAAAAGTTGCTGGCGGCGTTTCGCATTGGATTGCCGGCGACGATTCAGGTGAAGGCGGTGCGCGCGGCGGCGAAGGATTTTCACGCGCGATTTCAAGCGACGGGAAAACGCTACGAGTATCGCGTGCATCTCGGAGATGCGGACCCGTTCACGCGGCCGTATAGCTGGCCGTTTTTTCGTCCGCTTGATTTGAAAACGATGCAGGCGGCAGCGGAGGTGCTGCGCGGGCGGCACGATTTTCGGGCGTTTACGGCGCTGAACGGAACGGCGCGTGAAGATACGGTGCGCGAGTTGCGGACGCTGGCGGTGACGAAGCGTGGAAGGATGGTCCGGATCGTCGCGGAGGCGGATGGGTTTCTCTACAAGATGGTCCGCAGCCTCGCGGGCGTGCTGGTGGCGGCGGGCGAGGGGAAGCTCACGACGCGGCAGGTGCGGGACATTCTTGCGTCGCGCGAGCGAACGGCGGCGGTGCAGACGGCGCCGCCGCAGGGATTGTTTCTGGTGCGGGTTTTTTATCCGAGATGAAGGCGCGACTGCAGGAAACGTTGCGCGGATTCGGCGATGTGGTGTTTCCGCCGGTGTGCGTGAGCTGTCGCGGGCTGGTGGAAGCGGGAGCGGAGATGCGGCACGTGTGCGCGAAGTGTGCGGCGCAGATCGATCAGGTGCGGGCGCCGCATTGCACGACGTGCGGGCATCCCTTTTACGGCGTGGTCGAAGGCGAGCGGATGTGTCCGCATTGCGAGGGGCTCGCGCCGGCGTTTGGCGAAGGGCGGACGGCGGTGTTGTTGAAAGGGCCGGGGCGGGCGCTGGTGCACGAGTTGAAATATCATCGCGGGCTGCATGTGCTGCATGACATGGAGGCGGTGTTTCGGCGGGCGACGCACGTGCTGGAGCTGGCGCGAGGCGCGATCCTCGTGCCGGTGCCGTTGCATCCGCGGAAGCTGCGCGAGCGCGGCTACAATCAGAGCGAGTTGATCGCGGAGTGTCTGGCGCGGGCGGCGGGCGAAGGCGCGGAGGTGAGACAGTTGTTGCGGCGGGCGGTGGACACCGTTTCGCAAACGCATCACGACCGCCGCACCCGACAGATGAACCTCAAAAATGCCTTTGCACTTGCCGAAGGCGTGACCTTAAGTGCCGGCCATTCTTACCTGCTGGTCGACGATGTTTTCACGACGGGTTCCACACTCAACAGTTGCGCGCAGGTCCTCCGGCGGGCGGGCTGCACGAATTTGAACGTCGTTACCTTTGGCCACGGCTGACGCATCATGAGTCATTTCAACAAGCCGACCTACACGGTCCGTCGCACGCGCAAAAAGGAGATTCCGCAAGGGCTCTACACGAAGGATCCGGTTTCGGGGGAGGCGGTTTTCACGAGGGAGATCGAAGACAACCAGATGGTGGTGCCGAAGAGCGGGCATCATTTCCCGATCGGGGCGCGCGAGCGAATCCGGCGGCTGCTGGATCAAGGGTCTTTTGTGGAGACGGGGGCGACGATCAAGTCGGGCGATCCGCTGCAGTTTGTGGATTCGGCGCCGTATCCGGTGCGGATCAAGCGCTACGAAAAGGAAAGCGGGCTGCCGGAGGCGGTGATCACGGGGACGGGGAAGCTGCACGGCATCGACGTGTCGATGGCGGTGATGGATTTTCGTTTCTGCGGCGGGACGCTGGGCTCGGCGGCGGGCGAGAAGATCACGCGCACGATCGAGACGGCGATCGCGCGGAAGATCCCGTGCATCATCTTCAGCACCTCGGGCGGAGCGCGCATGCAGGAGGGTATTTTGTCGCTGATGCAAATGGCGAAGACGAGCGCGGCGCTGGCGCGGCTGGCGGCGGCGAAACTGCCTTACATTTCGGTGCTGACGCATCCGACGACCGGCGGGGTGTCGGCGAGTTTTGCGACGCTGGGCGACGTGATTCTGGCGGAGCCGGGGGCGTTGATCGGATTTGCGGGGCCGCGGGTGATCAAGGATACGACGAAGCAGACGCTGCCGCCGGGTTTTCAAACGTCGGAATTTCTGCTGAAGCACGGACTGATCGATCAGATCGTGAGCCGGCTCGAGCTGCGGGATCGGCTGCGGGATTTGCTGCTGGCGTTGTATGTGAAAAAGAAAACCGCGCCGCCGGTGACGCCCAAGAAGTGAGCGCGGGCGCAACGCGGGCGGACGAGGCCGGGCGCGGGGCGCGGGGGGAACGGTGAGCGCGATGAACATGGATGAATCCGCCGCGTATCGGGCGATGGAGGAGTATTTGTATGCGTTGAAACCGCGGGGCGGGCGGCTGGGGATCGACCGCATGCGGCCGCTGGCCGGGGCGCTGGGGCATCCGGAGCGGAAGGTGCCGACGATTCATATCGCGGGCACAAATGGGAAGGGTTCGGTCGCGGCGATGGTGGAGGGGATTTTGCGAGCGGCGGGCTGGCGCGTGGGGCTTTATACGTCGCCGCATCTGGTGCATCTCGGCGAGCGCGTGCAGGTGAATCGCGAGCGGCTCACGGAGGAGGAGATTTTGGCGTTCATGAGGGAGTTGACGCCGTTGGCCGAGAGGATCGAAGCGGAGGAAGGTGGCGAGTTGCGGCCCTCGTTTTTCGAGTTGATGACGGCGATGGCGTTTTTGCAGTTCACCCGAAAGGCGTGCGATATCGCGGTGATCGAGGTCGGGCTGGGCGGAGAATTCGATGCGACGAACCTGGTCGACCCGGCGGTGACGACGATCACGTCGATCGGGCTGGATCATTGCGAATGGCTGGGCGAGCGGATCGAAGATATCGCGCGGGCGAAGGCGGGAATTGTGAAGGCGGGGCGGCCGCTGGTGCTGGGGCGGGTGCCGGCGGAGGCGGAGCGGGTGATTCGTGCAATGGCCGAACAACGCGGAGCGCCGGTGCGGACGGTGGCGGAGGTGTATGGCGAGGATCCGACGGAATTTCCCACGACGAATCTGCGCGGGTTTTATCAGCGCGTGAATGCGGCGACGGCGACGCTGGTGGCCAAGGCATTGCCGCCGGTTTGGAAAATTTCGCCGGGTGCGATCGAGCGAGGACTCGCGAGCGTGAAGTGGCCGGGGCGCTGGGAGCGGTTGAGCGTTGGCGGGCGGACGGTCGTGCTGGATGCGTCGCACAATCCCGAGGGAGCGGCGACGTTGGAAGCGAACCTGGCGGAACTGGCAGCGGAGACGGGGCGTGCGCCGATCGTGGTGGTCGGGGTGCTGGGGCGGGAGCGGGCGGAGCCGTTGATGGCGGCGATCGCGCGGCAGGCGAAAGCGATTCACCTCGTCGTGCCGCAGCAGCCGCGCGCGACGCCGCAGGCGGTATTGGAAAAACTGATTCCGCAGGGGTTTTGCGGCGAGGTGGTGAGCGATGAAATCGAGCGAATTTTTCCCGGCGGCGATGTGTGCAATGTGGGCGGAGCGGGAGATGTCGTGGTGGTGACCGGGTCGATCTATCTGGTGGGCGAAGCGATAGCGCGATTGCGGGGCGAAGCGTGAGAGTGCGGCGTTTACTCCGACTCAGGTGAAACGAGGGGTGGTGGTTCAGGCGGCGGCGGGAGGGTTGGACGTTGCGGATTGGCTTTGCGGCGAAACCATCGCGAAATGCGGCGAAACGGCCTCATATTGATCGTAGAAGACAACTCCGCGGATCGTGAGCTGATCCAGATGTGTCTGCGCACGGCGGGAGTGACGGCGGACGTGCGTTTGCTGGCCGACGGCGCCGAAGCGATCGCTTATTTGAAAGGCGAGGGCGTCTACGCGAATCGCGAGAAGCATCCGTTTCCGACCCTGATCATCACCGATCTGAAGATGCCGCTGGCGGACGGTTTTGCGGTGCTGGATTTCCTGCGCACGCGGGGGAAGGCGGCGATGATTCCGACGATCGTTTTTTCCGGCTCGTCGGATCCGGACGACGTGCGGACGGCGTATGCGCTGGGAGCGAGCAGCTATATCACGAAACCGCCGACGACGGACGCGCTCTGTCGCTGCCTGCGGTGCATCTTCGATTATTGGTCGTTGTGCGAACTGCCGCCGCGCTCGGCGAGCGGTGAGGAAATCAAGACGGACAGCAGCGGGAAGCTGGGCGAACGATTCAGCCGGGCGCCGTTCTCGTCGCCGCCGCGCGATGAAGCGAGATGAGAGACGTGGCGCGGTATGGGCGTCGCGCTTCCTTGGGCGGCGGGGCGGATTTTACGAGGCGAGCTTGATGAGCTCGGGGGTGGACGGGACGTCCTTGATGATTTGCGAAGGCTCGGGGCCGACGCCAAGGTAGCGGAGGTTGGGAAGTTTTTCGGTGAGCGGCCACATGTCGCCGCGGTAGGCGACGTCGAGGATGCTTTTCACCATGGCGGCAACGTAAAGCTGGGCGTTGCGCGGGAGATCGGCGAAGTGGCGAACTTTCGAAATATCCTCGGACCAGCCAGGGTGGCGCGTGTAGACGGGTCGCAGGGTTTTGCGGACGGCTTCGTTGCGCGGGACGTGGTGGAAACGTTTGCCCTGCGGATCCTCGTAGGCGACGCAGATGAGGAGCTCGCCGCGCCACTCGCCGGAGTGCGTGAGGGCGTCGGACTTGTTGAGCATGAGATCCTGGTATCCGCCGTAGCGAAGGGCGTCTCCCTTTTCGACGGCGTCGAACCAGCCGACCATGCGTTGGCGGCCGGTGGAGGTGCCGAACTCGATTTGTTTGAGTTTCGCGGCGAGCGGATGGGCGTCCTCCATCTGCGTGATGAACGTGTGCGTGCCGACCTTGGTGTCGTAGGCCTTCGCGACGCCGAAGGTATGAATGCGCTGCACGGGGATGCCGGCGCTTTCGAAGAACTCGGGCGTGAAGGTGTGCGACGCGGTGACGTTGGGCGAAAAGCCGTGGCGCTTATCGAGCCAGAAGGCCTGGCCGAATTCGCCGATGACGGTGCGGCCGGCGTGGAGTTCGCGGAGAATGAGCTCGCGGACCTCGCCGATGTTTTTCGCGAGAGCGGTGCCGGCGTTCCAGTAGGTTTCGGTGAGGAGCGGGAGGTTGAGGGTGAACGGGTCGGGGCCGCGAAAGCGGGTGAAGTCGAATTCGTTTTTTTCGAACACGCCCATCTCGATCGCCTCGGCGTTGGCGCGCTGTTCGGCGGCGGTGAGCTTGTCGAAGAAGCCGGCGAAGGTATCCGGAGAAACGCGACAGACGTGCTGGATGACGGAAAGGGCGCGCTCAGCGCGCTGGGCGAGCTTGCGGGCGAAGTAGTTGGGGCCGGCGTGGAAATCCGAATACGTTATCTGCCACTGTCCGACCTCGTCGAGGTAAGCGGGGGTGATGCCGCGGCCGGTGGAGCCGCGCGGCTCCTCGCCGAGGATGTTGACGCGGTAGTCTTCCCACGCGAGGTCGAGCAGGCGGTGCGTGAGGTCGGAGACGAGCGTGCGTTCGTCGATGAGGAGCCGTGAGAGGATGGCGTGGCCCTTCTTTTCGAGCGGGAGGGCTTCCCAGAGAAATTTACGCGGATCGGCGACGACGCCGGCGCCGACGCAGAGGTGCGCGGCGTCTCGCACGACGACGCCGGCGGGGAGGAGGTTGAGCTTTACGCCACCGGCGGTGTGGCCGGAGTTGGCGCCGCCGTTGACCTTGAGGACGACGGAGACGGGCGAGTTGGTGCCGCGGAGCTCGTCGGCGACTTCGGGGATGAGGCGGCCCTTGCCTTCGTCGCCGAGGGAAATGCCGACGTCGGCGATGAGCTGGCTCGTAAAAGGGAGGAGAGACATGGTTGCTGGTGGCGCGCAACCGAAGCTCGTGAATCGAAACCCCTGTTGCGGGTCAGGAGAGAGCGGAGCGCCGGAAGCAGGGCAAACAAAAAGGCGGTGTTAAGCCGCGGAGAGTTAAGCGCGAAGACGCAAAGAGGCGAAGGTTTGCAAAGGAGACGCCCTGGCTCCGAAGGGCCTAGGCCAAGGCTGACCGCTGATCGCTGAAGGCCTGCCGCTTAAGGCTTACTGCTTACAGCTTATAGCCTCTGACTACGAGTTGGTCGTTCGGGTGGAGACCTCGATCACGTCGTGCGGGGAGGCCTCCTTCTGGCCGGCGGGGCTGACGCGGACGTAGCGGGCTTTTTCGCGGAGTTGCGGGAGATTTGCGGCGCCGAGGTAGCCCATGCCGCTTTGGACGCCGCCGATGAGGTTCGCGAGGACGTCGTCGACGGAACCGGAGACTTCCTTGAGGGCTTCGATGCCCTCGGCGGCGACTTTGCGGGTTTTGTCGTTTTTGTCGTGGCCGTAGCGGGCGGCGCTGCCGGCCTTCATCGCAGAGAGCGAGCCCATGCCGCGGTATTGTTTATAGACCTTGCCGCTGATCTCGATGATTTCGCCGGGCGCTTCGCGGCAGCCGGCGAGGAGACCGCCGCAGATTACCGCGTCGGCGAGGGTGAGGGCTTTGACGATGTCGCCGGATTTGGTGATGCCGCCGTCGGCGATGAGGCGGACGTTACGTTTTTTCGCGGCGGTGGATGCGACGTAGAGTGCGGTCAGCTGGGGAATGCCGACGCCGGCGACGACGCGGGTGGTGCAGATGGAGCCGGGGCCCTGGCCGATCTTGATGGCGTGGGCGCCGCAGTCGGCGAGGTAATCGACGCCGGAGGCGCTGGTGACGTTGCCGGCGACGAGGGTGAGGTCGGGGTAGGCGTCGCGGACGAGTTTCACGACTTCGCCGACGCCCTGGGTGTGTCCGTGGGCGGTGGATACGGCGATGACGTCGACGTGCTCGTCGACGAGGTGGCCGACGTGGGCGAGGATTTTTTCGCGATCGAGCGAGCCGTCGGGCTTGCGCATGGGGGAGAGCGCGGCGCCGACGACGAGGCGGAAGTGGGCGTCGCGGGCGGGCTTGCGGCGGGATTTGGCTTCGCTGGTGATTTTCTCGACGTCGGAGCTGGTGACGAGGCCGCGGAGGCGGTCGTCGCCGTCGACGACGAGCATCTTGTTGAGGCCGACGTGGGTGGAGAAAAAGGTATCGGCGGCGGCGATCGGGTCTTTCGCGACGGCGGCTTCGGTTTCGGTGATGAGATGCGCGCGGGGCGTCATCACGTCGGTGACCTTTTTCGATTTGTAACGGTCTTTGACGACGTTGCCGGAGAGGAGGCCGACGAGGCGACCCTGCGGGTCGAGAACGGGGAAGGTGGAGAAGGCGAAGCGCTTGGCTTCGATCATCGCGAGGACGTCGGCGATGTGCTGCTCGGGCGTGATGGTGATCGGGTCTTGGATGAGACCGTGGATGTGGCGTTTGACGCGGGCGACCTCCTTCACCTGGTCCTTGGGCGCCATGTTGTAATGGATGAGGCCGAGGCCGCCGTTGAGGGCCATGGCGATGGCCATGCGCGACTCGGTGACGGTGTCCATGTCGGAGGAGATCACCGGGATCTGCAGGCGGACGCTGTCGCTCAAGGCGGTGGACGTGTCCGCGTCTTTCGGAAGGATTTCCGAATACAGCGTGGCGAGGGAAACGTCGTCGAACGTGAGGGCGACGGGCCGGCTGGCGCGGAAGAAGGCGTCGGCGGGAAGATAAAAATCGGCTTCGCCGTCGGCGGGTTGGGACGTGGCAACCTTGGTCATGAGTTGCCGTGAACGGATTAGGGCGCGGGCGGCGAAGGGCAAATTGTTTTTCGGGGAGAAGTCGGCTCGCTGGCGCTCGCCGCTACAGAAGGGGCAAACGTTAGCGCAAGATCGGCCAGAGGTCGCTTGCGCCGTGGGTCGAGATTTGCGGCGATTAGCTTCCCCAAATTCTATCCTCCATGAGCCTTTTCATCGGCATCGATTCCGGAACGCAGAGTGTGAAGGCGGTCGTCCTCGACCTCGAGACGCGCAAAGTGATCGCGGAGGCGCGGGCGCCGCATCAGTTGATCGAAGGATTGCCGGTCGGGCACATGGAGCAGCATCCGCAGGAGTGGACGGCGGCGCTGGATTTCGTGATCACGGAAGTGGTCGGGAAAGTGGATGCGCAGCGCGTGCGCGGCATCGGGGTGTCGGGGCAGCAGCACGGATTCGTGCCGCTCGACGAAAAGGGCGAGGTGATCCGGCCGGCGAAGTTATGGTGCGACACGAGCACGACGAAGGAGTGCGAGATCATCACGAAGAAGTTGGGTGGGCCGAAGGCGGCGATCCGGAAGACGGGAAATTTGATTCTGCCGGGGTTCACGGCGCCGAAGAT
>JAEZAD010000229.1 GCA_023430565.1 Verrucomicrobiota bacterium | reverse complement strand
GTCGCGCCGCCGGCGCCCGATTCCCGCGAAACCGTCACAAACGGGCCCATCGCTTTCCCATGATGACCCGGTCCTGTCCTCGACAGATGAACATTGATGTAGGCCTCGGCATGGCCGAGCGAAGGCTGCAGGTGCATGCGCACTCTCCTTTCGTTGGGGTTGGCCATAGCATAAACCCCGCACGCCCGGACGTGAAGCCTCGAAACGCTACTAACTTCGCGCAAAATATGCGCAATCCCGCCCGCCCGCGTCACGCGCGCGTATCCGAATCCCGCATGCGCCGGCGCTGCCACCACCAGCCCGCCGCGCACAGCGCCAGCGTCCACCACGCATAGGTCGACGGCTCCGGCACGAGCACCGACACCGGCGAGAAGCCCGTGTAGTGCAGCTCCGCGTTCGCATACGTCAGGCCGCCCGCGATCACCTGCCCGTTGATCGCCGTGTTGCTCGCGTTGGTCACGTTCATCGAGGGCGCCAGCACGCTGCCATAGAATTGTCCGCCGTTGCCCAGACCCACGGCGCCCGACCCCGTGAGATTCCACAGCAGCCGCCCCGCGCCCGCCGGCTGGTTGAAATTCACCCCCTGCCCGAACAGCGTCTTGCCGTTCGCATTGAGCACGTTGATCACGAAATTCTGCTCCGCGCCCATGTTGAACTGCAGGTTCGAGAAATACTGCCCGTTGTAAGTCTGCGTCCCAAGCAGCGACGCATCGAGGTTGAACACCACCGTGCCCCCCGCCGGCCCGTCGGGCGTGAAGGTCAGCGTCTGGTTGCCCGTGTTCACCGCCACCGTGCCGCTCGCCGCCACCGCCGCCAGCTCCGCGGAAAGCGATGTAGCCGTGCTCTGGATACTCGCCCAGTTCCAATTATCCGGCGCCGCGTTCGTGCGCGGATCGTTGTTCGCCAGCGCGTGATTCGAGTTCGCGGCATACAGTTTGCCGCCCCCGCCCTGAAACAGCCTTTGGTTGTCGTTGCTGAACGTCCACGTGCCCGTGACATTCGGCGTCGAGGCATACCCGCTGTTCAGGTGCACGTCGTTGCTCAGGCTCAGCTGCCCGTTCACATACAGCGTCGGATCCGCCCCCGCCGTGAAAAGCTCCGGCTTGATCGCCACCGCGCCGCCGTTCAGCGAAAGATTCCCGTTCACCGCCAGCGGCCCCCACGTGTCGCCGTAATTGGTGAACGACGCATTGCCGAACACCACCGCGTTATAATTCCGCACGAGCGTGTCGAACGTTCCCACCCCAGGCACATACGTCTGCGCATGCGCGATCGCCGCGAGAGCTATTCCCAGCCCTAACGAAATCACCTGCTTTATGTAGGGGTTTCCCCTCATTCGCTGCCAATAAGTGCCTGCTCGGCGGATCTGTCAAAATCAACATCGGCCAGACGCCGCCGAACTTCAGTTTTTAGCGTGTCGCGTGCCGCCGATAACCGGTCACTCCAGCTGCCATGCAAGTTTCACCTTTATAGCCGCTTCTCGCAGAAGTTTTGCCTCCTCCGGGCTCATTCCTGTTCGCGTCGCTCGTTGCAATGCCGCCTGCACCGCCTCGCGGTCGCCCAAATCCGCCGCTGCCAGGGTCTCCCAAAACGACCCCGCCGCCGCCTCGCGCGTTTCCCTCGGCAGCGTTTGCAGCAAATTCAACGTCTCACCCGGCTTCCTCTGCCGCCAGCGAACCGCCGCCAGCGCCATCACCGCCGCGCTCTCCCGCTGCCCTCGCGCGAAGATCTCCTCCGCCCGCGCCGCCATCCCCTCATCCACCCGATCCAGCACCGCGCCCAGCACGATCCACGACGCCACCACATCCAGCGCCTCCGGCTGGTGCCGCACCCACTGCCCATACACCTGCCACAACCGCTGCGTGTCGCCGCGCGACGCATACAACGAGCGCAGCGCGTCGTAGGCCCATCCGCTCTTCGGAAACCGCTCCACCACCACCTGCAAGGCCCGCTCCGTCGCCTCCCCGTCGTTCCAGCCATCCGCCAGCCGCACCAGCGCACGCAGCGCCGGCAGCGAATCTCCCGCCGCCGTGAGCGCGTTTTCCCACGTCGCCCGCCCTTGGGCTTCGCCATAACGCAGGCGCTGAAGCCGCGACGCCATTGCCAGGGTCAACACATCGCGTGGCCACGCGCCCCATGCACCCGCGCGTAAATATCCCTCGAGTCGGTCCAAATCCCCGATTTCCACACTCACCGCCGCCCCCACGTCCATCACCTCCGCGGCCTTCGCCAGCTCGTCCGGCAGCGTATCCAGCCACACCAGCGTTTCCCGCGGTTGTCCGACATCCGCCAGCCATCGCGCCAAGAGCGCCACGGACTCGGCCCCTTCCGTCGCCGCCGCCATCTTCAATTGCTCGATCAACCGCGCCACCCCCGCCGCCCCCGCATCCGGAAAATCCGCCCGCCAGCCCGGCACGTAGCGTGCCTGCAGGATCGCCAACGTTTCCCTCATCCGGCGTTCGTCATGTTCGCGCGCCGCCGCCTTCAACAACTCCAGCGCCGCCCGCAGCCCCACCGCTTCGCGCCCCGCCATCTCCTCCAACGCCTCCCTCGCTCCGCGGCGTTTCGCTTCGTCCTCCGACCACAATCTCACCGCCGCCAGATTGAACCGCGCCCCCGCGTCGTCCGGCGCGACCTCCACCAACCGCTCGAAATTCGCCTCCACCTCGTCCGTCCGCCCCAACGCCATCGCCAGCGCCGCCGCCAGCCGGAAAAACGCCGCATCGCGCCGCGCGGCTTCGTCGAGCGTCTCCATCGTCCGACGCGCGTCCCCCGTCTGCTCGAAGCGCAGCGCATCGCGAATCCACGCCAGTTTCACCGCCGGATCGTCCGGCTGCAGTCGCGCCAACTGCTCATGCGCCGTCAGCACCTCCGGCGTCCCGATCGTGCCCAACAATCGCACTGCCTCCCGCCACGTCGCCGCATCCGCCGGCCCAAGCGCGATCGCCCGCCGCAACGCCAGCGCCGCGCTCCGATAATCGCCCCCCGCCGAAAACGTCCGCACCTGCTCCAGCGCTGCCCGTTGCTGCCAGCGCTGCCACACCGGCCGCCCCCACCACCACGCCGGCGCCGCCAGCAACGCCATCCCGATCGCCACGAAACCAAATTTCCGCGCCGCCCGCTGACCTTCGCTCAGCCCGGCCCAGTGATTTCCCAAGCTCGCTCTCGCTCGTCCCAAAAATCCACGCATCGACAACAGCAACCCCACCACCACCCCTCGACGCAACAGCGAACCTTCTTCAGTCGCGACGCAACAGTCGCGGCGCCCACGCCTCCACCCACGCCTCCGCTTCGGCCAGCTCCGCCGCCGGCACCACGAACGCCACATAAGCCGCATCGCTCCGCCGCCGTCCTTCCCTCACCCGCTCCCACCGCCAGCGCGGAATATCCACCATCGTCCGCTCCCCCCGCGCCCGCCCGAGCCACGCGTCCCAGTGACAGTAAAACACATGCTGCACGCGCCCATCCGCCTCGAACGCCCCCACCGTGAAGGTCACCGGCACGCCGTGCACGCCGACCGCTCGCGTTGCCACCACCTCCATCGACCGGCCCGCCGCCGGCAAACAAATGCTCGGATCGTGATCCTGCCCCGCGAAATCCCGCCCGGCACCGCCATCCCACCGCACCACCAGCGCAAACGCCCGCCCCCCGCGTCCGCTTTCGTCCCGCGCCAGTCCGTGGATCGAACTCGCGCGCAACAGCGACTGCGCTAGCGGCGGAATCTCGAAGGTCTTCCAGGTCGCGTCCGGTTGGACGAGCGTCCATTGCGCCCGCGTCCCCGCCAGCGACGCCTCGTGCGCCCCATACCACGCCACCGGCGCGATCGCCGCCACGCCCGCCGCTCCCCACAGCAGCCATCGCCTTTGCAAGGCCGGCCACCGCTCACTCGTGTCCGCCGGCCGCTTCCGGCTCCGGCGCCCAAACCACCACGCCAGCAGCCCGATCCCGAAAAGCGTCGCCACCAGTTCCACGCCGCCCGCTCGATCGTGCCAGCGCGCGCTCGCCGCGATCGACTCCGAGGCCGCCACCCATGTGAGCGCCGTCGTGCGTATCCCATTTGCCACGACGGCCACCGCCAGCGCCCCCGCGAGCAGCAGAACCCGGCGCCCTATTCCCAACAAAAACAGCTCCCCGAAAAACAACCCCGCCATCGCCGCCGCCT
This sequence comes from Verrucomicrobiota bacterium, assembly GCA_023430565.1. GTDB lineage: Bacteria > Verrucomicrobiota > Verrucomicrobiia > Opitutales > Opitutaceae > Opitutus. Next base: position 42,904 of record JAEZAD010000229.1, on the reverse strand, counting down.
GCAACGAACGCAACCCGCTGCACGCCTCGTCGATCCCCACCCATCCGCCCGCGACCTCGATCACGTTGCCACTCACCACCGCCGGATGCCCCGCCGCCGACACCACCGCGGCCGCCACTCCCGCGTTCCACCCGCCCAATTCCTTCGCCAGCCGCGTCGACACCGCCGCCGGCCACGTCAACGCCGTTGCCACAAACACCACCGGAAACGCAAAATGCCGCGCCATTTTCCCGCCCCCCGCCGCCGCAATTCCCCCGAGCGTCGCCGCCGCCAGCATCGCCCACGTCGCCCACTGCACCGCCGGCCACATCGGATTCGCCTCCTGCACCGAGAACAACCCCGGCAATCCCACCAGCGCCACGACCACCGCGCTCCACGCCATCGCGCGCCCCGTTCGACCCGGCCGCTCCGGCGCCGGCAGCCAGCGCCTTCGTTCCACCGCGAAAAACAACGCCAGCAGCGGCACCGCCCAGCCATACGACCGCTCGACCGTCGCCGACCACACCGGCGTCAACCGCCATAAAAACGGCAGCCAGAGCAACCCCAGCCACAAGCCCCATCCGCCGCGCGACGCCCCTGTCTCGTCTCGCTTCGCCACCCCGGCCGGACTCGTCGTCGCCATCGTTGTCATCGCTCCCCTGCACCCGACCCGGAGTCCGCCTCCGCGTCAACGCCGCGCTCCCGACGCGCCGGATCCCATCCGGCGCTACCGCACCAGCGAAATCCCCGCCCGCACCGTCTCCGTCTCCTCGTCGTAGGACAGCAGGCTCTCGCCGAAGCCGTTGAAGTATTGGACAAGCAGATACGTTTCGAAATCCAGCAGCCGCGTGCGAATCGGCACCGTCAGGTCGAGCTGCACCGTCCCGTGCTGAAACTCCTCGCCCGCCCACAGCGTGGCCATCAACGACGGCCCGTCGTTGCGCCCGAGCACCAGGCTCAGTTTTCCGTTCCCGCGGTAGTCTTCGATGTCCGTGTTGTCCTCCAGCGTCCCGACGTAGGCGAATACCTCCGGGATCACCAGGAGGTGCCATCCGTCCAGCTGGCCAAACGCGAACACCGGCCGCGCATACAGCACGTTCAGGCTGCGCGACACCGGTCCGTCCCGCCCGTTCGACTCGTGCTTGAATGCCGCCTGCACCCCGAGCCACGTGAACCATCGCTCGCTGTCCTCCGGTCGCGGCGCCAGCGCCTCGTAAATCAACTCGGGCATGTAGCTCGTATCGTAAAACGGACTCGACGCTCCCCCGATGTCCCACAACGACCGCTGCGTATACGCCAGCTGCAGCGTGCGCGTCATCCGCTGCGGCGCCACCTCGCGAAAATCGAGCAGCTTGTATTTGAAACTCACCTGGAACTTCGCCGCCGGCGTGTCCGTCCCGTAAACGAAATAAATCGGCTCATGCGGCGCCAGCCGGTCGGCAAACGTCCGCCGGATGGTCGCCGCCGCCGGCGCCCGCCCGAGATTCGTCGGCGGCCGCCGCGTCGCCGGTTCCGCCGCCGTCGCGGATGCCCCCTGCGCGAGTCCAACCGCCGCCCGCCCGGATGAAATATCCACGGCCGTCCGGCCCCACGCCGCCACCTCCAGCGCGTTCAGGCCACCCTCCATCGTCGCCGGCAGCGTCAACGCATACCGCCGCACCACGAACGCCCCCGGCCCAACCCGTTCCTCCCGCGCTCTCGCGTCCCGCGCCTCGAGGATGACCTCGATCTCCCCCCGCGGCGAACGAAGTCTCGCCTCCAACCGCTCCGGCAACTCCACCGGCGCTTCCTCCATCGACGGGTTCAACGCCATCACCCGCACTTCGATCGTCGCGCCGGGCTCGGCATTCGTCGGCGCCACGAGGCTCCGGATCAATCCCGGCTCCTCCGCCCGCAGCGCTCCCACCGCCAACGCAATCGCCATCGCCACTCCTGTGATAATTCGCATCACGCACCGCATAGTCATCTTGCTCGGCTCCGCAACGAAGGCCGGCGCTTGCGCCGGCATCACCGACGCCGCTCCACCCACTCCGTCGCCGCCGCCATCAGCACGGCGATCGCCTGGTCCGCCACCTGGCGCCCCTTCGCGGCAAGACTCACGACCCATTGCCGCCGGTCTCCGCGCGAACGCACGCGCGTCACCCACCCCGCATCGACCATTTGATCCAGCACTTCCGTCATCGTCGCCCGCGTCACTCCGGCATGGCGCGCGAGATCGCTGGGCGTCGAGGGCTCAGGCGTCGCGCCGACCAGCACCGTCAACGCGCAGAATTTCGCCTCGCTCAAGCCCCGCTCCGCCAGCCGCCCCAGCAAATGCCGCCGGATCGCCAGCGCCCGCTCGATCTGCGCGAAGAGCTCGCCGCATGCCTGCGCATCCCGCGCGCTCCGCTCGCTGCCGATCTCCAGCAGGATCTGCCGCACGAGCGCGTGCGAATAATCCGGCTGGTCGACCGGCCCGGCGGCGTCATCCGTTGCTCGGCTCATGTCGTCGCCGTTTTCCGAATACCGTCTGGATCATGACGAAGAACAGCGGCACGAAAAACAGTCCGAGAAACGTCCCCACGATCATCCCACCCAGCACGCCCGTGCCGATCGCACGCTGCGCACCGGCCCCCGCGCCCGTCGCGATCGCCAGCGGCAGCACGCCGAGCCCGAAAGCCAGCGACGTCATCAGGATCGGCCGCAGCCGGTCCCGCACCGCCGCCATCGTCGCCTCGATCAGCTCCATCCCCTTCGACAGATTTTCGCGCGCGAACTCGACGATCAAAATCGCATTCTTGCTCGTCAGTCCGACCGTCGTGAGCATCGCGACCTGGAAATAGATGTCGCGCTCCATCCCGCGTAACAGATTTGCCAATACCGCGCCGAGGATGCCGAGCGGCGCCGCGAGCAGCACCGCCGTCGGCACCGACCAGCTTTCGTAGAGCGCCGCCAGACAGAGAAACACCATCGCGAGCGACAGCGAATACAGCAGCGGCGTCTGCTCGCCCGCCGCGCGCTCCTGATACGACGCGCCCGTCCACGCGATCGTGAACCCCGCCGGCAGCTGCCCCGCGAGCCGTTCGATCTCTGCCATCGCCGCGCCCGAACTCACCCCCGGCACGCCTTCGCCGTTGATCTGCACCGACGGGATGCCGTTGTAACGCTCCAGCCGCGGCGAGCCATAGGTCCAGCGCGCCGTCGCGAATTCCGCGAAGGGCACCATCTCGCCGCTGCGATTCCGCACCGACCACAGATTCAGATCCTCCGGCACCATGCGGAACGGCGCGTCCGCCTGCACATACACGCGCTTCACCCGCCCGCGATCGATGAAATCGTCGATGTAGCGCCCGCCCCACGCCACGCCGAGCGTCGTGTTGATCTCCGCCGGCGCGATGTTCAGCGCGGCCGCGCGTTCGTTATCGATCTCGATCTGCAGCTCCGGCGTGTCCTCCTGCCCGCCCGGCCGCACGTTGCGCAGCAGCGGACTCTGCATCGCCGCACCGAGCAGCTGATTGCGCGCCCGGATCAACGCCTCGTGCCCCTGCCCGCTCGCATCCTGCAAAAAGACCACGAAACCCGCCGAGGTGCCGAGCTCCGTCACCGCCGGCGGCGCGAATGCAAACACCATCGCATCCTTGATCCGGCTGAAACGCGCCATCGCGCGCATCGCCACCGCGTCCGGCCCGAGTTCCTCCGTCGTCCGCTCGTCCCAATCCTTCAGCCGCACGAACGCCATGCCCGCATTCTGCCCCACGCCCGAGAAGCTGAAACCCTGCACCGCAAACAGCGAATCCACCGCCTCCTCTTCGTTCAGGAAGTAATGCTCCACCTCCTGCAGCACCGCGAACGTCCGCTCCTGCGTCGAGCCGACCGGAGTCGTGATCTGCGCAAAGAGCGTGCCCTGGTCCTCCGCCGGCAGGAACGCCGTCGGCAGCCGCACGAAGATCAGCAGCATCAAACCGATCATCGCCACGAACACCGCGAGAAACCGCTTCCGCCGGCTCAGGATGCCGCGCACCGCTCCCTGATATTTCCCACTGCTGCGGTCGAAGGTCCGATTAAACCAGCCGAAGAAGCCTGTATCATGATAATGGTGACCTTTCTCGATCGGCTTCAGCATCGACGCGCACAGCGCCGGCGTGAGAATGATCGCGACCAGCACCGACAGCGCCATCGCCGAAACGATCGTGCCCGAGAACTGGCGGTAGATCACGCCGGTCGAGCCGCCGAGAAATGCCATCGGCACGAACACCGCCGATAATACGAGACCGATGCCCACCAGCGCACCCGTGATCTGGTCCATCGACTTTCGCGTCGCCTCCAGCGGCGACAACCCCTCCTCGCTCATCAACCGCTCCACGTTCTCCACCACCACGATCGCGTCGTCCACCAGCAGGCCGATCGCGAGCACCATCGCGAACATCGTTAGCATGTTGATCGAGAAGCCGACCACCGCCAGCACCGCGAAGGTGCCCAGCAGCACCACCGGCACCGCAATCGTCGGAATCAACGTCGCACGAAAATTCTGCAGGAACAGATACATCACGACGAACACCAGCACGATCGCCTCGAGCAGCGTCTTCACCACCTCGAAGATCGCCACGCGCACGAAGGGCGTCGTGTCGAAGGGGATCACCGTTTTCAAGCCGGCCGGAAACGTCGGCCTCAGCTCTTCGATCAGCTCGCTCACCGCCGTCGAAGTCGCGAGCGCATTCGCGCCGGTCGCCAGCGACACCGCCACCCCGCTCGCCGGCTGCCCGTTGAACCGCCCGATCACCGCGTAGTTCTCGCCGCCGAGTTCCACGCGCGCCACGTCGCCCAGCTTCAACACCGCGCCATCCGCCCCGCTGCGCAGCACGATCTCGCGAAATTGCTCCGGCGTTTGCAGCCGCCCGCGCGCATTGATCGTCGCGTTCAACATCTGCCCCTCGACCGCCGGCGTCCCGCCCAGCTGCCCCACCGCAACCTGCTGGTTCTGCCCCTGGATCGCCGCGATCACCTCCGCCGTCGAAAGCTGGTAGGCGTCGAGTTTGTTCGGATCGAGCCAGATCCGCATCGCATAACGCGAGCCGAACACCTGCGTGCTTCCCACGCCGGGCACGCGCGAGAGCGGATCCACCACGTTCGTCACGAGGAAATCCGAAATGTCGTCGCGCGACATGCTTCCATCCTCCGACACGAACCCGATCACCTGCAGAAATCCCTCGCCGGTCTTCGTCACGCTGATGCCCTGCTGCTGCACGATCTGCGGCAACAGCGCCGTCGCCAGCTGCAGCTTGTTCTGCACCTGGACTTGCGCGATGTCCGCATTCGTGCCGCTCGCGAAGGTCAACGTGATCGACGCCGCGCCGTTCGACTGGCTCGTCGAAGTCATGTAGAGCAGCCCGTCGAGGCCCTTCATGTTCTGCTCGATGATCTGCGTCACCGAGTCTTCGACGACCTGCGCCGAAGCCCCGGGATAAAACGCGCTTACCGACACCGTCGGCGGCGCAATGGTTGGATAACGCGAGATCGGCAGCTGCGTGATGGACAGCGCGCCGGCGATCATGATGACGATGGCAATGACCCATGCAAAAATGGGCCGGTCGATGAAGAAGCGTGCCATGGTGGGGGGCCCTTACTTCTTCTCCGTCTGCACTGCGGGCGCGGCCGGAGCCGCCATCGTCGGAGCGGCCGCCCGCTCCGCCAGCGCCGTCGCCGTGATCTGCACCGGAATCCCCGGTCGAATTTTCTGCAGGCCTTCAACAATCACTCGATCGCCCGGCGCCAGCCCCGACTCGATCAACCATTTGTCGCCGACCGTGCGCGACACCTGCACCGGTCGCACCTCCACCTTGTTTTCGGCGTTCACGATCATCGCCGTCGTGTTGCCGCGCGGATCGCGCGCGATGCCCTGCTGCGGCACGAGAATCGCATTCTCGCGCACGCCCGCATTCACGATCGTCCGCACAAACATGCCGGGCAGCAAAACCTCGTCGGGATTCGGCACCACCACGCGCAACGCGTAACGTCCCGTCGTCGGATCCACCGACACTTCCGCAAACTCGAGCCGGCCCTCGTGCTGATACTGCGTGCCATCCTCCAGCATGACCGTCACCGCCGGCTCCTCCGACCGCTGCAGTGTGCCCGCCGCAAAATCCCGCCGCAGATCCAGCAGTTCGCGGCTCGACTGCGTCACGTCGACATAGATCGGATCGAGTTGCTGCACCGTCGCGAGCGGCGCGCTCTGATTTGCCGTCACCAGAGCACCCTGCGTCACCGACGAGCGTCCGATCCGCCCCGCGATCGGCGAGCGGATCGTCGCATAGCCGAGCTCCACCTCCGCGCTTTTCAACATCGCCTCTGCCACGCCCACGTCCGCCTCCGCCTGCGCCAGGGCGGCGATCGCGTTTTCGTTCTCCTGCCGGCTCACCGCGTCGACTTCCGTAAGCTCCGCGGCCCGGCGCGCGTTTACCCGCGCCAGCTCCACGGTCGCCCGCGCCCGCGCCAGCGTCGCTTTCGCCCGCTCGTAATCCGCGCGATACGTCGAGTCGTCCAGTTGATACAGCGGCTGCCCCGCCTCCACCTTGCCGCCTTCTTCGAAGAATCGCTTCTGCACGATCCCCGTGACCTGCGGTCGCACCTCCGCGACGAGAAACGGCGCCGACCGCCCGGGCAGTTCGCGCGTGAGCCTCACCGTCTCCGGCTCCAGCGTCACGGCCGTGACCGCCGCCGGCGGCGGCGTCGGTCGCGCCGCGTTTTCGCGCTGGCATCCGACCAGCAACAGAGGAACCGCGAGAAGAAGAGACGACTTCGAGAACATAGGAGTGCTTGAGGCGAGGAGAGCGAGACGCCCCGATTTGCACACAATAACACCCACGCCGCAAAGTCAGGAATTAGTTTCTCCCCGGCCGACTCGCGCCGCACCCCATAAGAAAACCCTCCAACGAGCGTCCCCGCTCCTTCGCCAGCACACGCCCACAACCGCCGGAAATGGCCGGCTGCAGTTCTAATTATATCTCGCGCGGACGGGCCCAGCCACCCGCCACTCAGCGCGTCAGCGCCGGATCCGCCTCAGGCCGCAGCGCCTTGATCGCCGCCTCGAGCGCCGGCTTTGGCTGATAGTTGCGATCGAACAGCAGCGCATGATCGGTCCGCCCGCGGATCGGAAAATTGTTCAGCCACGACGCATTGTCCGACACGCCCCAGATCGTCACCCGCGTCAGCGCGTCCTTGTATTTTGCATACGCCGCGAAAATCTCCCCATACCGCTTCGCCAGCTCCGCTTCCTTGTCCGCGGGCAGCCCCGCGCGATACGGATCGAGCTCCGGCGCGTTCGCGAAGATCGTCGAGATCTCCGCGCCGTAATACTGCCGCGGACGCGGCAGCACCGTCACGTCGAGCTCCGTCACCATCACTTTGTAGCCGGCCTGCGCAAAATCACGGATCGTCGCCTCGATATTCTCGATCGTCGGCCATTCCAGCGAGCAGTGCTCCTGCGTCCCCACGCCATCGACGCGCGCCCCTTTCTCGCGCAACCAGTTCACCAGCCGCAGCACGCCCGCGCGTTTCACCGGATTCGCGAGCGAATAATCGTTGTAGTAGAGCTCCGCGTCCGGATCCGCCTCGTGCGCCGCCTTGAACGCCTCGAGAATTCCTTCCTCGCCTAGAATCTTATACCAGGGCCGATCGAGGCGGACGTTTCCATCCTCGTCCTTCACCGCCTCGTTGACCACATCCCAGCCTTTCACGCGGCCTTTGTAACGTCCGACCACCGTATGAATGTGATCGCGCAGCCGCTCCAGCAGCACCTCCTTCGATGCCGGCTCGCCGTCCTCGCCCTCGAACACCCAACGCGGCGTCTGGCTGTGCCACATCAACGTGTGCCCGACGATGAACAGCCCGCGCTTTTCGCCGAACTCCACATACTTGTCCGCCAGCTCGAACTCGTAACGTCCCGGCTGCGGATGGATCGGCCCCCACTTCATCACGTTCTCCGGCGTGATTGAATCGAAGTGCCGCTCGACGATCGCGACGCCTTTCTTGTCCGTCTCTTCGATGTGACGCGCATTGATCGCCGCCCCGATGTGAAACATTCCTCCCGCCGCCTCTTTGAGTGACGGCAGCTTGCCCGCCGGCGCCGCCGATAACGACGTCACGCTCGCCAACAACGCCGCCAATGCACAACACCGTGGAACAAAAAAACGATTCGTCATGGGGTTTTCGCGCAGGACGCTCGTCGCGCGTTTTCGTTGCAGCGAACCGAGCGCGATTCGCGGCAATTCGTTCCCGCGCGACAACCACTTGCGCCAGCCCCGCGCCCGCGCGGTCCGCACTTCCCCCACCAACCCGCCCGCACTTCGCTCCATGGCAGCGCCGCTCCCGCTGCATAAATTCCCCGATGAAACTCGCCCGACCGGATTGCGAAACGTCCTCGTCCGCTCATCGTTGCGGCGCATCCGTCCGGAAACGTCGCCGCGCCGACCGCGGCTCGTTCGAACTCGTCGCATCACCGCTGCGTCGCCCGGTCAGGATCGCGTGAACTCTTACTCCTCGATCAAATCCTCGGCTCGAGCCTCGCGTCATGGCTGTCTCACCCGGCTCCCGTCCGCTCCTCCTCTCTCTCCTCCTCGTCGCTTTCCTCGTCACTTCGTTGCGCGCGGCCGAATCGCCTGAACGTCATCCGTCCCTCGTCGGCGCGCGCCCCGGCGCGATCCTCACCGCCGAGGACGACGCCCTCCTCGACGAGCTCCAGCGCGCCTCGTTCCTGTTCTTCGTCGAACAGATGCACCCCGTCACCGGCCTCGTGCGCGATCGCGCACGCGCCGACGGCGCCCCCACCGAAGGCAAGGCCAGCATCGCCGCCTCCGGCTTCGCCCTCGCCTCCTGGGCCATCGCCACCCACCGCGGCTGGGTCGAACGCGAGATGGCCCTCGACCGCGTGAAGCTCATGCTGCGCTTCCTCGCGCACGAGGCCCCGCGCCGCCACGGCTTCTACTATCATTTCATGGAAATGGAGTCCGGCGCGCGCGCCTGGAACTGCGAGATCTCGTCCATCGACACCGCCCTCTTCGTCGCCGGCGCCATCGTCGCCCGCGAATATTTCCGCGACCCCGAAATCACCCAGCTCGTCAACGAGATCAACGAAGCCATCGACTGGCAGTGGTTCCTCAACGGCGGCTCGACGATCTCCCTCGGTTGGCACGACGAAACCGGCTTCTCCCGCTACCGGTGGCGCATCTATTCCGAGCACATGACGATGAGTATTCTCGGCATGGGCGCGCCGAAGAACGCACTCCCGCTCGACTACTGGCGCGCCTGGGGCCGCCAGCCCGCCGGCAGCTACGCCGGGTATCATTTCATCCAGGGACCGCCGCTTTTCATTCACCAGTTCGCTCACGCGTTCGTCGACTTCCGCGACAAGCGCGACGCCTTCGCCGACTACTATCGCAACTCCATCCTCGCCACCCTCGCCCAGCGCCAGTTCTCGATCGATCTGCGCAGCGAGTTTTCCAGCTGGAGCGAACGCCTCTGGGGGGTCACCGCCTCGGACTCCGCGTCCGGCTACAAGGCCTGGGGCGGCCCACCGCGCAGCGGCGGCTACGATTCGCTCGACGGCACCATCGTCCCTTGCGCCGCCGCCGGCTCCGTGCCCTTCGCCCCCTACGAAACGATGATGGTGCTCCAGCACATTCGCACCGTCTACGGCGACCGCGTCTGGAAACGCTACGGCTTCGTCGACGCCTTCAATCCCGAAACCGGCTGGGTCAACCCCGACGTCATCGGCATCGATCTCGGCATCACCATCCTTCAGGCCGAAAACGCCCGCTCCGGTTTCGTCTGGTCTCTCTTCATGCGCACCCCGGAGGTGAAACGCGCCCTCGCCCGCGCCGGCTTCGTCTCCACCCGCCGCACCTTCACCTGGGCGGAACGCGAACGTCTCCGCGCCCTCGCCGTCGCCGCCTGGCGCTCGCTCGAAAACGAACCCATCACGCCCGACACCGCCGGCCTTCGCTTCACCACGTTTCCCGCCGCGCAAACCCTCGGCATCGTTTCCGGCGCCACCGCCGCCAAGCGCGTCCGCGAAGCCCTCGACAACGCGCAACTCCCCACCTTCGACCTCGCCGTCGCCGAATACGCCGCCGGCCTCGTCACGCTTCGCCAGGCCTATCCCGGTCTCGCCCTCGAAGCCACCCGCCGTCTCGACGAAATCGACTGGAGCACCGTCACCGTCGGCACCACGAAACTCGGCTCCGCCAGCCGCCTCGGCACGTTTTTCAAAATCGCCACCCTCCAAAACGAACCGTCCGCGTGGTCCAACCTCGTTCGCACGCCCGAGAAGCGCGGCGACGTCTGGGCACTCTCCCCCGCCGAACCCCACGACCAACTCCGCCCCGGCCTCTGGCTCGACGAACGCGCCGCCATCTCCGGCGGTTCCGCCGCCCAACTTGCCTATTCAATCGCCGTCCCCATCGGCGACGACCCGCCCCCGCCCGATCCGATCGATCCCATCACCACCGCACTCGTCCTCGATCACTACCCCGCCGAATGGCTCGAGCGTTTCAGCCCCGTCACCCCGCCGCTCGACGAATGGCTCGCCGCCGCCCCGCCGCAGGATCGCGCCGCGCTCCTCATCAGCGTCGCCAACCTCCTCGTGCCCGACTGCGTCCGCGAATGGTTTCAAAAAGACCCGCTCGTCCGCGCCGGCCGCTCCGCCATCGCCGAATTCCGCACCGCGCCCTTCGGCCAGGACACCTCCACGTTCATGCGCTACGAACTCGCCGGCCCCGCCGCCGAACCGCCCGAACGCAACGCCTTCGCCATCGCCGCCACCACCCCCCGCGAACAATGGCAATGGACGCGTATCGCCGGCCTCGAGTTCAAGGAATCCCCCGCCGACGTCCGCCCCGACGATCCGCTCCTCGAACTCCGCTTCGCGTTCACCTGGGACAACGAAGCGCTCCACTTCCACGCCGAAGCCATCGACACGCCGCCCGGCACCCAACGTCCGCCCGACCGCCGCGAACTCGTCGAACTCCTCGTCGATCCAAAGTCCGACGGCCTCGTCTGGCGCGGGCCCGAGGACCTTCATTTCGTCTTCCGCTCCACCGGCCAGGCTCTCGAGTGGAACCACAATCGCGAAGTCCCCGCCGATATCCGCCGCACCGACACCGGCTACACCGTCGTCGCCAGCATTCCTTGGTCCGTCCTCGGCCTGACCCCGCGACCCGGCGTCGAAATCGCGCTCACTCCCGCCGTCGCCACCCACGGCCGTTACGAATGGGAACCGTCGCTCAAGCTCAGCTGGCGCTTTTTCCAACGCCGCGACGAACGCTACGGCCTCGGCAAAATCATTCTTCGCTGAACCGTGGGTCGCGAGCTCGCTCGCGATGCCTGCAAGCCCCAGCGAGCGGTTCCCGCCCGCCCTCCCTGCGTCGTCCCCCGATGCACACACACCAAATCCGCTCGATGCGTCGGAGGGAACGTCCTTGGTGCCTGGATGTTCTATCCGCACATCACCCAAACGGAGGTCCAGCATGAACACACCCGACACACCTACTCATGAACTCGACTCCATCCCGCTTTACCCTGGCGGCGATCCTACTCCTCGGCGTGCCTGCCGGCGCGCTCGCCCAACCGGTTAATCCCGAGCCCCTCCCCAGTCCGTCCGACACCTTCGGCGACCAGCCGGTCGTCCTCGAGACCTTCACGGTCGACGTGTCCCGCGATCGTGGCTACGTCGCGGTCGACTCCCTCGCCGGCGGTCGCACCAACACGCCCATCAAACTCACGCCCGCGGCGATGTCATCGCTCACGCGGACGTTTCTTGACGACCTCGCGATTCAGGACGTCCGCGAAGCGCTGAAATGGGCGCCCAACGTCCTCCCCGAAGATCCTCTCGCCGGCCGCGGTTTCGGCGGTCAGGCGTTTCATCCGTGGGCCTTCAGCTTCCGCGGCGTCGGCTCCGGTCAGCAAGGCGGCGCCGGTCCCACGCGAAACTACTTCACGTTCTTCGAAAACGCCGACGCTTATAATATAGAGCGCGTCGAATTCACCCGCGGCCCCAACGGCATCCTCTTCGGCCTCGGCACCGTCGGCGGCACGCTCTCGACCTACACCAAGGTCCCGCGCCTCGACCAGACCTTCGTCAGCCCCGCCGTGATCGCCAACACCGACGGCGGCGTGCGCTTCGAACTCGATTACAATCTCGCCGCCACCGACCGGCTCGCCCTCCGCGTCAACGCCCTGCACGACACCGTCCGCGGCTGGCGCAACGGCGACGAGGGCACCAAGCGCGCCCTCGACGTCGCCGCGCTCTACAAGCTCACCGATCGCACGAGCCTTCGCCTCGAGGTCGAAGGCTATCGTTCCAAATACTCCCTGATCTCCACCACCATCGGCGACAAGGCCTCCGGCTGGGACGGCACCACCGCTTCCGAAACCTGGGGCGCGCTGCCCACCGGCGGCGCCCGCACGATCCGCATGCCGGCCGCCGGCGCGTGGGGCGACGGCCTGGAAGCGTTTCCCGTTTTCATCCCTTCCCTCTCCGGCAACCACCGCCTGCAACTGTGGGCGCCATGGATCGCCAATCCCGATCCCGCCATTCCCGGACGCGTTTATAACGGCGGCTACGCCTCGACCGGCTCCCTCCGCGATATCGGCCAGGCTCTCACGTGGGCACCTTACGCGGGCTGGTATCCCGACGAAATCAAGCTGCCGTGGGAAACCGAATACTCCTCCACCGCGGGCATTCCGATCCGCCCCGGCTCCGATTGGACCTACGGTGCCGGTCGCGGAACCAACGATTACGAAAATCTCAGCGTCTTCCTCGACCACAGCTTCAACGAGAACATCGATCTCCAGGTCGCGTTCTTCACCTACGACACCGAGACCACCTCGAAGGACTACGAAGGCACCGGCGGCGCCTCCATCGACATCAACCGCCAGATGCCCGACGGCTCGCCGAATCCAAATTTCGGCAAGATGTTCGCCGACTTCTTCCTTTCGCGCCAGGCGCAGACGCGTTCGGTCGACGAGCTCCGCGCCCAGCTCAACTACAAAATGGACGGCGAACTCTTCGGCTCCCGCTTCAACCAGCTCTTCGCCGCCTCCGCCTCGCAGCGCATCACCCAGACTTCCGCGCGCCAATACCTCGCGCAAATCACCAACGGCACCTGGCCCATCAACGAGTGGGCCGACAACATGGTCTGGGGCCGCATTTATCTCGACCAGCCCAACTCCTTCACCGACATCCCCGACGGCGTGAACGGCTACTCCGTCGCCTACGCTCCCGCGCAAGGCTACTGGTTCGATTTCGACGACGAGTTCGAACTCACCAGCTACGCCTTGTTCTCCAACACGCGCCTCTTCGATGACGCCCTCAGCATCGCGCTCGGCGTCCGTCGCGACAGCTACGACGAAGACCTCGTCAGCTATCGCCGCGGCCCCAACTTCACCGACCAGCGCGTGAGCGAGAGCGACGAGGGCACCACCTACACCGCCGGCGCCGTCTACTACTTCGGCTGGCTCGGCGTCTTCGCCAACTATTCCGAAAATCTCCTCCCGCCCAACGCCGGCTCCCAACCCTACCTCGATGGCAGCCGCCCCGGCCCCGAGGAAAACGAGGGCTACGACTACGGCCTCCGCGTTTCCACCGCCGACGGGAAATACTACGCGAGCTTCAGCCGCTACGAATCGAAGTCCAACAACCGCAACGTCGAAAACCCCGTCGGCATCCGCGGCGTCTGGCAGAAATACAACATCGCTCGCGGCGTCCCGCAGGACGAGGGCTTCGGCGCCGTTGCCTATTCCGACACCACCGCGATGGAAGCGTCCGGCTACGAGTTCGAAGTCACCGCCAACCCATTCGAAAATCTCCGCCTCCAGGCCAGCTACGCGCTGCCGGAAACCGAGATCGTCGACTTCTACCCGATGGCCCGCATCCACGTCGCCGAAAACCTCGCCACGTGGAACGCCCAACTCGACGCGACGACCGACCCGACCCACGCGAGCGACCTCCGCAACGAAATCTCGCGCGTCCAGGACACGCTCGCCCAATCCGTCGCCGGCGCGCCCCAGCGCAAGTCCGTCGACTACACCGCGAGCTGGTTCGCGAACTACATCTTCACCAATGAAGCGCTCGACGGCTACTCCATCGGTTTCGGCGGCAGCTACACCGGCAAGCCCTACGCCGGCAGCTACGCCGGCGAGGAATACTTCGGCTCGTCCTTCCGCAGCTACTCCGCCGTCGTCGCCTACGAGACCGAATTCGGCCGCGTAAAAGCCCGCTTCGCCGTGAACGTCGACAACATCTTCGATTACCACGAACCGCTCGTGATCGATTACCACAACGACTACACCGACCGCTCCGGCCGCCACATCCGCAACGGCTACTACTACCAAACCCCGCGCACCATCCGCCTCACCGCGCGTTTCACCTTCTAACCCTCCCACCAAAACAAATCGAGGCGCGGTGCCCTCACCGCGCTTCCCCCCCGTAGGGCGGGTCTCCGACCCGCCCTTTCCGTTCCCGCCCTCACCCCCTCTCTACCGGGAGATAACCGGCGCCAAAATATCTGTCATTCTGAGCGAAGCGAAGAATCCAGGTGCACGTCCTCCATTTGCTTCGGCACACGCGCTCTTTTGCTCCTCGCGCTCCCCGTCCTGCCCAACCGACCCAACGTATCCCGCGCTCGTCCCCTGCCTCCCTCCGCCCTCCTCGCGCCCGCCCATGAATCGCTTGTCCGCCCTCGTTTTTCTCACGCTCGTCGCCGCCGCTCTCGCCCAGCCGCCGTTCTACGACCGTCATGTGATGTTCGACAACAGCCTCGCCGACGGCGGCTACGATTCCTCGCTTAGCTATCTCGTCGCGCCGAGCACCCTCGACACCTTCAACGGCAAATTCCCCGTCGACGCCTCCCACTTCGTCTCCCCGCCCAACGCCCTCCGCCTCAAATGGCGCTCCGCCACCGGCGGCGACTGGCGCATGACCCTCGAAATTCCGCGCCGCTACGCCCGCCCTTTCCGCTTCGAAGGCGCCGCCCTCACGTTCTGGTGCTACGCCGATTCCGAGCTCACCGCCGAAAACTCTCCGCGCATCTACCTGCGCGACCTCGACGAAAACGGCACGCCCACCATCACCCTCGTCCGCGGCGACGAACGGATCCCCGCCAGGAAGTGGACGCTCATCACCATCCCCTTCGCCACCTTCAAATCCGCGATCTACCACGGCACCACCGACAACGCCTTCAACCCCGAAAAACTCCTGAGCATCGCGTTCATGCAGGGCCTCGACGACGACCGCGAGCACACGCTCTACGTCGACGATTTCCAGGTGCGCGACATCGACCCGAAAGACACGACGCCCCCGCCCGCGCCGCCGACACTCACCACCCGCGGCTTCGACCGCCACGTCGACGTCGCCTGGAATCACAGCGAAGCGCCCGATCTCCTCGCCTATCGCATCTACCGCGCCGTCGACGGCACCAACTTTCAACCGGTCGGCACGTCGCAACGCACCCGCTCGCGCTTCGCTGACTTCATCGGCGCGTCCGATCGCGTCGTGCACTACCGCGTCACCGCCGTCGATCTCGCCGGCAACGAATCCCCGCCCTCCGCCATCTCCAGCACCGCCACCCGCGCGCTCAACGACGACGAGCTCCTCGATATGGTCCAGGAAGCGTGCTTCCGCTACTACTGGGAAGCCGCCCACCCGAAGGCCGGCCTCGCCCCCGAAGTCCTCCCCGGCGACGAAAATCTCCTCGCGCTCGGCGGCAGCGGCTTCGGCGTCATGTCGCTTCTCGTCGGCGCCGAACGCGGCTGGATCACCCGCCAGCAGGCCGCCGACCGCGTCGCGCTCATCACGCGCTTCCTCTCCCGCGCCGACCGCTTCCACGGCGTCTGGCCGCACTTTCTCAACGGCGAAACGGGCAAAACCATCCCGTTCTTCGGCAAATACGACAACGGCGGCGACCTCGTCGAAACCGCCTTCATGATCCAGGGCCTCCTCGCCGCCCGCAGCTATTTTTCCCGCGACAATCCCGTCGAAAAGGAAATCCGCGACACCGTCACGAAGCTCTGGCGCGAGGTCGAATGGAGCTGGTATCGAAAAACCAAGGACAGCGACGTCCTCTACTGGCACTGGTCGCCCGACCACGCGTTTCACATCAGTCACCCGCTCATCGGCTGGAACGAGACGATGATCATCTATCTCCTCGCCATCGCCTCGCCCACGCACGCCGTCCCCGCCGAGCTCTACCACACCGGCTGGGCCGGCACGTCCGGCCGCCACGTCGCCTACCGCCGGAATTGGAGCCGCACCACCCAGGGCGACCGCTACGTCAACGGCAACTCCTACTACGGCATCAAGCTCGACGTCGGCGAGGGCAACGGCGCCGACCTCTTCTTCACCCATTTTTCCTTCCTGGGCTTCGATCCCCGCGGTATCCGCGATCGTTATACGAACTATTTCGAGAACAACCGCGCCATCGCCCGCATCAACCACGCCTACTGTGTCGAAAACCCCCGGAAGTTCGTCGGCTACGGCCCCGATGCCTGGGGTCTCTCCGCCGGCATCAATTCCGGCGGCGGCCGCCCGCTCCCGCGCGACGATAACGGCACCCTCAACATCATGGCCTCCCTCGCCTCGTTCCCCTACACGCCCGCCGAATCCATGGCCGCGCTGAAACACTTTTATCGCGACCTCGGGGCGAAAACCTGGGGCATCTACGGTTTTTACGATGGTTTTAATCAGACGCAGAACTGGTTCGCGCCGGTCTACATGGCGCTCAACCAGGCCCCCATCACCGTCATGATCGAAAACCACCGCACCGGTCTCATCTGGAAGCATTTCATGGCGAATCACGAGATCCGGCCCGCCCTCGACGCCATCGGTTTTCGTCCCGACGCCAACTAGCAAAACCACCACCCCGGTCCGCCGCCGACCCATGAACGGCATTCATGGACGCGTCATCGCGCGTGTTCTCGGAACAGCCGCTCCTTCCTCGCTACCATTACGTCCGTTCAATGCCCTCGCCCTCTCATCCCGCCTGCCCCTCACCGGGACCATTCGGGGTAAACGGCTCCATGGCATTCCGCTAATTTTGGGATAACTTCAGACATCAGTGAGCGCGAAAGTCGCAGTTTCCATCCAATCCAAACCCGAACCGTCCGGCCCCGCGCCGGCCGATCCGGAGGCCGTTAAGCGTGCGCTCTCCGGAGCGCACGACGAAATCGCCTGGCTGAAACAACAACTCGAATCCACCCGTCGCGCCCTCGCCCAGGCCCGCCGCGAAGTCGACGCCGCCAGCGACGCCAAGGAGCGTTTTCTCTCGAGCGTGTCGCACGAGCTGCGGACGCCCCTCTCCGCCATCGTCCTCTGGACCAGCCTCATCGAGGACCAGGAAACCATCGACCCGCAGCAGCTGCGCGAAGCCCTCGATTCCATCAAGCGCAGCGCCGAGGAACAGCGCGAATTGATCGAGCACCTCGTCGATACGTCGCGCATCATGTCGGGCAAGCTCCGCCTCGACCGCCGCGACATCGATCTCGGCACCGTCGTCCGCGCCGGCATCGACCCGTGGCGCGAGGGCGCACGCTCGAAACAGATCACTCTCGTCGACACCATCCCGGCCGACGTCGGCATGTTCCACGCCGACCCGCGACGCTTCACCCAGCTCGTCAGCCATCTCGTCGAAAACGCCGTCAAGTTCACCCCCGTCGGCGGCCGCATCTCCGTCGAACTCTCCCGCGACCCTTCGGGCGGAGCCGAACTGGTCGTGCGCGACACCGGCATCGGCATCGCCCGGGAACACCTCGAGCAGATCTTCGAACGCTTCGTCCAGGTCGAACACGCCCGCGTGCGCACCGAAAGCGGCGTCGGCCTCGGCCTCGCCATCGCGCGGCAAATTGCCGAGCTCCACGGCGGCACGATCCACGCCGAGAGCAACGGCGTCGGCTCCGGCACCGTCCTGCGCGTCCGCCTTCCCGCCGCCGCGCAGGATCCCAACGCCGGTATCGCGCCCTCGCGCGAAAAAACCCACCTGCAAGGCCTGCTCGCCGGCCGCCACGTGCTGCTCGTCGAGGATGCCGCCGCCACCCGCCGCGCCCTCACCGCCGTGCTCGTCGAAGCCGGCGCCGACGTCCAGGCCGTCGATTCCGCCCCGTCCGCCCGCGACGTGTTCGATCGCCGGCGCCCCGATGTCATCGTCAGCGACCTCGGCCTCCCGGTCGTCGATGGTTTCACGCTCCTCCGTCAGATTCGCGAAACCGAGGAGCTGAGCCACACGCCGCCCGTCCCCGCCGTCGCTGTCACCGCCTTCGCGGGCGATGCGATCTGCGAGCAGGCCTTCGAAAGCGGTTTTCAGACCTGCCTCACCAAGCCCGTCGAGCCATTCCACCTCGTGTCCACGCTCGCCGCACTCGCGCCGAAATAACGACCCGCCAAGAAACGCGCAGCAATTCGCGCACCGGCCCGGGCCGCGCTGCGTCTCACCATCGATGCTCCGTTTCGCGATTCTCGTTTTCGCCGCGTTTCTCCCCGCAGCCCTGCCTGCCATCGAACGCGCCACCTACAACAGCGCCGGCGCCCTCACCGCGCTCCTTCACGACGGTCTCGAGCTTCCCGTTCGCGGCGAGTTCGCCGTCGACTTCGGCCACGATCTTCACGCCTCGCTCCAGCCGCACGACCAGCGTTCGCCGATTTCCCGCGAAGACCTTCAACTCCACTGGCGCGGCTCCGCCACATTTCCCAACTCCGCCCAGGCCCGCTTCGACGTCGCGTGGAACGAATCCGCCGGCGCTCTCGCCCTCACCGGTTCCGTCACCGCCGGCGATCCTGCCCATCAACGCCAATCCCCACTCGACGTCGTCTCGGTCGACTTCGTGCTCGATGTTCCTCGCGCCCATTTCGCCGGCGGCGAACTCGTCGGCTTTCCCGGCGGCCCCACGCGCATCGGCGCGGAGCGTTTCGAAGCCGTGCGAGAGACCACCGATCAGCTCGTGTTCACCGACGCCGCGCAAAACTGGCGGCTCCGGCTTGCTCTCGATCGCGCCCGCACCGTCACCGTCTCCGATCACTGGGACAACGACGGCCGTTGGTGCCGCGTGCGCATTCAGCTCGCCGCCGGCCCCTGGCCCCACGACACCACGCACACGCTCGGCCTCGAACTTCAACTCACCGGCCGCGCCTCCGCGCCCGCCGCCCGCCTCGTCGTCGACCGCTTCGACGTTCGGCAAAACTTCGCCGGCTTCGGCGGCAACTTCTGCTTCGGCACCCAGACGCGCTCCGCCGATTTTCTCCTCGAAAACTTCCGGCACGGCTGGGCCCGTTTCGAATTGAAAGGGTCCCTCTGGGACCGCGAACGCGCCCACCCCGGCCCGCAGCTGCGCCGCGACTTCGAACTCATCCAGCGCGCCCATCGCCTGGGCATTCCCTGGGCCATCAGCCTCTGGCGCCTGCCCGAGCGCTACTACGCCGATCCCCACCGCAAGGCTCCCGGCTCTTTCAACCGCAAGATCGCCGCCGATCGCTGGCCCGAGTTTCTCGAGCTCATCGGCAGTTACCTTCTGCATTTGAAAAACGAATACGGCGCCGAGGCTGACCTGTTTTCATTCAACGAGCCCGACCTCGGCGTCGACATCGGCTTCACCGCCACCGAACACCGCGACGCCATCAAACGCATCGGCGCCCACCTCGCCTCGCTCGGCCTGAAAACCAAACTCCTCCTCGGCGACACCGCCAATCCCCGCGACACGCATCGCTACATCCTTCCCACCGCCGCCGATTCCGAGGCCATGAACTACGTCGGCGCCCTCTCCTTCCACAGCTGGGGCAACGGCTCGCCCGAACAATACCGCGCCTGGGGCGAAGCCGCCCGCTGGCTCGGCCGCCCTCTGCTCGTCGGCGAAGCCGGTGTCGATCCCAGCTCATGGCGCAATCGCATGTTCGACAGCTACGCCTACGGCCTGCGCGAGATGAAGCAGTATCACGAACTCCTCCGCCACGCCCGCCCCCAATCCCTGCTGTTTTGGGAATACACCGACGACTACGGTCTCCTCCGCGTTCGCGACGACGGCACGGTCGAACCCACCGGCCGCTTCCACCTCATGAAACACTTCGGCGCGCTCGCTCCGCTCCAGAGCGAGATCGTCGGTTCCGACAGCGATCAACCCGACGTCCTCGTCACCGCCTTCGCGAAGGACGAGAAGCTCACCATCCACGTCCTCAATCTCGGCCCGGCCCGCACCGCCACGCTCGAAGGTCTTCCGCCCGGCTCCTATCGCACCGCCATCACGACCGAATCCGACGGCTTCGTCGAATCGCCCGCCGCGCCCCTGCCGTCTTCGCTCACCCTCCCCGCGCGCAGCTTCACCACGTTCCAGTCGAATTGACCGCCGCACTCGCTCAACCCGTGAACATGCGATAGCTCACCAGCGTCACCCCGGCGCTGCCCGCCGCGCCGACGATCACCACCGCCACTTTTCCCGCCATCGGCAGTCGCTTCCAGATCCGCTTCGCCCAACGCACCACCGCGCGAATCTTCACCTCGCTCCAGTCGAGAAACCGCGCCACCACCTCCGACTCCGACGCCAGCAACGCCCCGGCCAGCGCGAAAAATAAAATCGCCGGGCCCGGGATCACCGCAAAAACCAGCCCCAGCGCAATCGCGAGCGTCGCAACCGTGAACCGCACAATCCGCGTCACCAGCGTCGGCCGGTTTTCCTTCCGCTGCGCCGTGCGATAACGCTCCACAAACCGCCGCCCGGGCTGGCCGCGCTTCAACACGTCCCATTGCCGTTTGAGCCTCAGGTTCACGACGATGCAGACCCTGTTTCCATCCGCGGGTTCTGGCCCGCAGCCCGCTTGGCCTGCTTGATGCGCCGCCGTATCCGCCAGATCAGATACGCGCAGACCGAAAGTTTCACCACATACACCGTCGCGAGGATCGCGAAGGTCCGCCGGTCCGGCTCCATCCCCAGATCGCCGAGGAGAATCGTCACATACGAGCGCGCCACGTAGAGCGGCAGGCAGATCCAGAAATAAATCCGCAACGGCACATCCGTGAGCGCCAGGAGCGTGTTGCGCGCGAAATACGGCAGGCCCGGCACCAGCACCGCCATCGCCGCCACCGAGATGTTTTCGCCTTCCGGCACGTGCGGGAGCGCGTGCCCGCGCCGTTTCAGCAATCGCTCAATCGGCCCGCGCAACACCGTCTGGCAAATCCAATACGTCGCGAGCAGATGCACCGCCGTCGCTCCCGCCACCGCCACGCCGCCCAGCACCGGCCCGAACTTCAACCCCGCCACCAGATACGTGATCGACACCGAGAATCCGACGATCGGCAGCGTCGCCATCAGCGCGAAAACCACCGCCCCGTCGAACGCCGTGATCCGCGTCGTGATCTCCCGCCAGTCGAAGTCGCCGCGTATCCAAACCACGGCGACGACACCCACCGCGACCAACGCCAGCGCCGCCAGCAACCACCAGCTTCGTTTCGAGGTTTCGCGTTTCATGGGGTGCGACCGTAGACACGCGACATTGCCTCTAGTGACGCCCGCCCCCACTCGAACGCCCGCGTTGCCGATCGCTACGCCCGTTCTTACTCCGTCCCCTCCCCTAGCCCTCCGCGCGAGGAACCGCGCCCCGCCGCGTCTGTCCTGTGCGGCCCGCGTCTCGCCGAAACCTCTGCGGCATGCGTGTTTCCCCGATGTCCCCGCTTTCGAAAAAATTCGCGCAGCTGCGGTCCCGCGCCCCCGCCGTCTTCAAGTCCCGTCCGCCCCGCAGCCACCGCAACGAGCTCGGCTGGCATTGGTCCTTCGTCGTCCTCGGCCTCGCGATGATGCTCGCCGCGTATTTCTGGTATACCTCCGCGCGCATCCTCGAAGAACCCGTCCGCCTCCACTACGGACCCGCCGACCCCGAGTTCACCGCCACCCTCGGCCCGCTCCTCGGCGCCGAATTCACACCGGGCAACGACGTCGAACTCCTCCTCAACGGCGACGGTTTCTTCCCCCCGATGCTTCGCGCCATCCGCGAGGCGGAAAAATCCATCACACTCGAAACCTACATCTGGGCGCCCGGAAAAATCAGCGATCGCTTCATCGAAGCGCTCACCGAACGCGCCCGGGCCGGCGTGAAGGTCCACGTGCTCCTCGACGGCATGGGCACGCTCAAATTCCGCGATGAAGATCGCGACCGCCTCCGCGCCGCCGGCGTCGAGCTCTACAAATACGGCCGCCAGCACTGGTGGGAAATCAAGCCCAACATCAATCACCGCACCCACCGCAAGATCCTCGTCGTCGACGGCCGCATCGGCTTCACCGGCGGCATGTGCATCGACGACAAATGGCTCGGCAACGCCGACTCGCCCGACCGCTGGCGCGAAACACAGGTGCGCGTCGAAGGCCCCGCCGTTCGCCAGATGCAGGCCATCTTCGCAAGCAACTGGCTCCAGACCACCGGCCATCTCCTCCTCGGCGAATCGTATTTCCCCAAGTTCGAACGCGCCGGCGACACCGTCGCCCAGTCCTTCCAAAGCGGCCCCGGCGAAGGCGCCCAGTCCGCCCGCATGTCCTACATGCTCGCGATCGCCTCCGCCCGCCGCTCGATCGACATCGAGCACGCCTACTTCATCCCCGACGACTACGCCGTTCAAATGCTCCTCGAAGCCCGCCAGCGCGGCGTGCACGTGCGCGTCATCGTCCCCGCCATCAACGATTCTCGTTTCGGCCGCGCCGCCGCCCGCTCCCGGTGGGACCAGCTCCTCGCCGCCGGCGTCGAACTGTATCTCTACCAGCCCGCCATGCTGCACAGCAAAACCATGGCCGTGGACGACACCTTCGTGACCGTCGGCTCCGTCAACTTCGACAACCGCTCCTTCAGCATCAACGACGAGATTTCGCTCAACGTCATCGATCCCACGCTCGCTCGCCGCCATCTTCGCATGTTCGAACAGGATCTCGCCGTCTCCACCCGCTACACCCTCGAGGAACACCGGGCGCGCCCCTTCTATATAAAGCTCGCCGACAAGTTCTGCGGCCTCTTCCGCTCCCAACTCTAGCCGCTCCACCCGATGGAGGCGCGGTGCCCCCACCGGGCGGTTCCCACCACGTAGCTACGAGCGTGAGCGAGTGGACGCCTTCGTAGCTCTGAGCAGCCTGCCCCCACCTGTCGGGGTGAGCGAGTGGACGCTTCCCGATCGCGCAGCCTCTCGCTCAACGCGGCAACTCACTCACCCCCGAAACTTCGTTTGCGTCCCCCGCGCTCACCGCGCCAACGTTGACCTCGCGTGAACCCCATTCCCGTCTCCCTCCAACTCTGGTCCGTGCGCGACGACATGCGCCGCGACTTCGCCGGCACCGTCGCCGAAATCGGCCGCATCGGCTACTCCGCCGTCGAACTCGCCGGCTTCGGCAACCTCGATGCCGCCGGCGCCCGCGCCGCCCTCGCCAATGCCAACCTCGTCGTCTCCGGCATGCACGTCGGCATCGCCGCGCTTCGCGCCGATCTCGCGCAGACCATCGCCGACGCGCAACTCCTTCGCACGCGCCATCTCATCGTCCCCCACTGGCCACCCGCCGAATTCTCCTCCGTTGCCGCCGTCGAAAAAATCGCCGCCGAGCTCGACACCTTCGGCGCCCGGATCCGCGCCGCCGGCCTGCAACTCAGCTTCCACAACCACGCCGGCGAATTCCAACTCCTCGAAGGCCGCCCCGTCTTCGACTGGCTCCTGGCCGCTTCACAACCCCGCAATCTCGCCGCCGAAGTCGACGTCTACTGGGTTCACGCCGCCGGCTACTCGCCGGAAAAATTCCTCCGCGATCAGGGCGCACGCGTGAAACTCGTCCACCTGAAGGACGAGACCGAACTCGGCGGCGGCCCCGTCGACTTCTCTCGCGTCTTCGCCGCCGTGGAATCCATCGGCGCCGCCGAGTGGTATGTCGTCGAACAGGAGAAATATAATCACGCGCCCCTCGAGTCCGTCCGCCTCTGCCTCGAGCAACTCAAGCGCTGGAGCAAAGCCTGATTTTCTCCGCCCGCGGTCTTTCCCCGGCGGCTTTAAAGAACCTGTCATTCTGAGCGAAGCGAAGAATCCAGGTGTGCGTCCGCCACTCGGCACTCTACGATCCGTCCTTTCCCTCTCTCATGCCCGCCAAATCGTCTTTCAACGTCGCCGTCCTCGGCACCGGTGCCATCGGCCTCGATCATCTCAGCTCGTTCAAGTCGCACCCCGCCGCACGACTCGCGGCCGTCGCCGACACCTCCCTCGAGCGCGCCCGCGCCGCCGCCGAGCTGCACGGCGTTCCCATCGTCTCCACCGACTACCGCGAAATCATCGCCCGCGCCGACATCGACATCGTCTCGATCGCGCTGCCCAACTATCTCCACGCCCCCGTCGCCCTCGCCGCCCTGCAAGCCGGCAAGCACGTCATGCTCGACAAGCCGATGGCGACCAATGCCCGCGACGCCGAGAAACTCCTCGTCGCCGCCCGCAAACGCCGCCGGCTCCTCATGGTCGGCCAGAACAACCGCTTCAGCCCGGATGTGCAGACCCTCAAGCAACTCGTCCTGAAAGGCGTCCTCGGCGAAGTGTATCACGCCAAAACCGCCTGGACCCGCCGCGGCGGCATCCCGCGCATCGGCTCGTGGTTCACCCAATCGAAGTTCGCCGGCGGCGGCAGCACCTACGACATCGGCGTCCACGCCCTCGACCGCTGCCTGTATCTGCTCGGCGAATTCGACGCCGTCGCCGTCAGCGGCCAGACCTACGCCAAATTCGGCCCGCGCGGCCTCGGCGAAAGCACCTGGGGCAAGAGCGAGATCGCGCCCGGCCGCCCGTTCGACGTCGAGGACATGTCCGTCGCCCTCATCAAACTCCGCAGCGGCCGCACCGTGCTCCTCGAAACCTCCTGGGCCGCGCACCAGCCATTCGCCGATTTCAACGGCACCCAACTCTTCGGCACCGAAGCCGGCGCGCTCATGCCGAATCTCCAGCTCTTCCGCAAAACCGAGCACGGCTACGCCACCGAGAGCGTCGCGACCACCACCACGCTCGTGAATCCCAACCGCATGTCGCACTTCATCGACGTCCTCCTCGGCAAGGAACAGCCCTACGTGAAACCCGAGGAATCGCTCGCCGTGCAGAAGATCCTCGACGCCATCTACACCTCCGCGAAAACCGGCCGCGAGGTCCGCATCAAGTAACACACGAAAGGGAGGCGCGGCACCCCCACCGCGTATCTTCTTTCCCGCTTTCCCTCCGCCTCCGCTCCTCCGTCACATTCCGTGACGCCGCCCGCCGCCCCGGCCGCCCCCGCGCGTTTCTTGTCCCGTATCAAAAAACGCGCTACTAATCCGCAACGTTTGCTCTTCTGAGCGCAGGCCCGACCCCTTCGTCATTGCTTGGCCTGATACCACGCGTAATTTGCGCGCCATGGAAATCACTGTCGCCCCCGACGCTCGCGCGATGGTCGACCAGTTGCGGCAGTCACGGATCTATCGCGACTACGAGGCGGCGTTTCGTGAAACGACCGGCCTGCCGATCGCGCTTCGTTCGACGGAGTCCTTCAATCTTCCCCACCACGGCGATCCCAACGAAAATCCTTTCTGCATGCTCATGGCCGCGACGAACCGCTCGTGCGCCGCGTGCCTGCAACAGCAGAAACAGGTCGAGGAGCTCTCGCAGCAGGAGCCGATGACCCTCAAGTGCTTCGCTGGACTCTGCGATTCCGCCGTCCCCGTGCGCGTTGGCGAAAACCTCATCGCCTTCCTTCAGACCGGACAAATCATGCTGCACTCGCCCACCCAGGCGCAGTTTCGCCGCACCACCCGCCAGCTCCTGAAATGGGGCGCCGCCGTCGACGTGAAACGTCTCGAGGAGGCGTATTTCCAGACGCGTGTTGTCACAAAAAAACAATACGAGTCCATTCTCCGCCTCCTCACGATCTTCGCGCAGCACCTGTCCTCGCTCAGCAACCAGCTCCTCGTCCGCCAGGAGGCCGTCGAGTCTCCCGTCATCGCCCGCGCGCGCAGCTTCATCGACGAACACCAGACCGAGGACCTCTCGCTCAGCCAGGTCGCCCAGGCCGTCAACATGAGCGCCTTCTACTTCTGCAAGACGTTCAAGAAGGCCACCGGCATGACGTTCACCGACTACCTCGCCCGCGTCCGCGTCGAGAAGGTGAAAAACCTCCTGCTCAACCCCCATAAGCGCGTCAGCGAGGCCGCCTACGAGGCCGGGTTCCAGTCTCTCTCCCAGTTCAATCGCGTCTTCCGCAAGATCGCCGGCGAATCCCCCAGCCGCTATCGCCAGCGTCTCCACGGCCTCGACAAGTAGCCTCTTGAAGGCGCGGCGCCCCACCGCGCATTTCCCGCCGCGACCGCGCCTGCCGTCCTTCGGCCGCCGACGCTTCCCCGCCTCACGCCGGCTTCGTCGCCACCACTTCCGCTTTGTGCGCCTCCTCCGGCGCCGGTCCGGCCGCGTGCACCGCCTCATGGCCGTGATGCGCGCCGCCGTTTTCCCCGTCGTGCCGATGCTGGCACACCGCACAAAACGCATCGACTTCGCGCCGGGCCAGCGTGCGCACGACGTAATACAACTCGCCCAGCGCCGCATCGCGCTCCGACGGATCGATCGGCAGATGCGCCGCCTGCTCCAGCACCAGCGCCTCTAATAGCGCCTGCTCGCCGGCCAGGAAAAACGCGAGCAGCGGACTGCGCCCGCACGGACACACCGGCCGCGCCGTGCCCCGCCCGCCCGCATGCTCCGCCCGCTTCCGCACCGTGGGATCGCGCAACAGCGTGAAAATCTGATCCAGCGCCCACTCGATCAAGTGCACCAGCGCATCCGGATACGCCAGCGGGCTGGTTACTCGCTCCGTTCGTAACAGCGTATCCCAACGCGCGTGAATGGCGAAGCGTCGGGCACAGAGGCTGTTCAGTAGGCTCTCCTGCACGGCGCGACCTTACCCGACAATCGCTGGCACCGCACCGCATGCGTTGCTGAAGCGTGCGCGTCTTTTGATGGCAATTCCCCCGACGTGTTCGGACCCCGCGCGAACAATAAACGCACAGGCCTTGGCAACGCGTGCGGAGCGATTCCACCCCCCGCATGGGTAAAGTGGGGCCGCTCGGAAAACCACACACGCCCATGTCCGTCATCCCACTCACGCTCGCCATCAGCCTCTGCCTGGTCTTCACGTTCATCGTTTTCTTCGTCCGGGAAAACAGCCGCCGCTTCAGCAGCGCCGAACGCGAATCGCTCCTGCCCCTGAACGAGGAAAAACCCCTCGTCGTCCGTCGCTCCGCGCACCCGCGCGACTAAACCGCGCCGCCCTGGCCCTCCGCTTCTCCCCGGCTCTGGACTCTCAGCTCTGGACTCTGGGCACTCTCGTTTTCGGTTTCTCCGTCCTTTTTCCCGTCCATGTCCGAACAAAAAATCACGATCGAGTATAACGACAAAGTCGTTCGCCAGTTCCTCTTCGCCACCGTCCTCTGGGGCGCCGTCGGCATGCTGGTCGGCGTCTTCGTTGCCTCGCAGCTCAATTTCTGGCGGCTCAACTTCGACCTGCCATGGCTCACGTTCGGACGCCTCCGGCCGCTCCACACCAACGCCGTCATCTTCGCCTTCGTCGGCAACATGATGTTCGCCGGCATCTACTACTCGACGCAGCGCCTCGTGAAGGCACGCCTCGCCTCCGACTTCCTCTCCTCGCTCCACTTCTGGGGCTGGCAGCTGATCATCGTCGCCGCCGCGGTCACCCTCCCCCTCGGCTTCAGCCGCGGCAAGGAATACGCCGAGCTCATCTGGCCCATCAATATCGCCGTCGCGTTCATCTGGGTCGTCTTCGCGGTCAACTTCTTCTGGACCCTCGCCCGCCGCCACGAAAAGGCCCTCTACGTCGCCATCTGGTTCTACATCGCGACCATCGTCACCGTGGCGATGCTCTACATCGTCAATCACCTCTCGATCCCGACGTCCCTCCTCCACTCGTATCCGGTTTTTGGAGGCGTCCAGGACGCCCTCGTCCAGTGGTGGTATGGGCACAACGCCGTCGCGTTCTTCCTCACCACGCCGATCCTCGGCATCATGTATTACTTCGTGCCGAAGGCGGCCGAACGCCCCGTCTATTCCTACCGCCTCTCGGTCGTCCACTTCTGGTCCCTCGTCTTCCTCTACATCTGGGCCGGCCCGCACCATCTGCTCAACACGAGTCTCCCCGGCTGGCTGCAGAATCTCGGCATGACGTTCTCGCTCATGCTCTGGGCTCCGTCATGGGGCGGCATGCTCAACGGCCTCCTCACCCTCCGCGGCGCCTGGCATAAGCTCCGCACCGATCCCGTCCTGAAGTTCTTCGCCGCCGCCGTCACGTTCTACGGCATGGCCACGTTCGAGGGCCCGCTCCTTTCCATCAAGGCCGTCAACGCCCTTAGCCACTACACCGACTGGATCATCGGCCACGTCCACGCCGGCGCCCTCGGCTGGAACGGCTTCATGGCCGCCGGCATGATCTACTGGCTCCTCCCGCGCCTCTGGAACAAGCCGCTCCATTCGGTCTCACTCGCCAACCTCCACTTCTGGCTCGGGACCGTCGGCATCCTCTTCTACGTCGCCGCCATGTGGACCAGCGGCATCACGCAGGGCCTCATGCTCAACGCCACCACCGAGGGGGGCACCGTCCTCGCGTATCCCAATTTCTTGGACACGCTCAACACCATCCGCCCGATGATGCTGATGCGCGTGATCGGCGGAGGCATGTATCTCGTCGGCTGGATTCTCCTCGCCTACAACGTCTGGCAAACCCTCCGCGGCGCCCAGCCCGTCAACGGCACTGTCGAGGTCTTCCCCGAGCCCGCCCGCGCCGACGAGCGCCTCGGCTTCCGCGGCACCTGGCTCAACGCCCCCACGCTCTTCTGCCTCCTCGGCGTCGGCTTCGGCACCATGTGGATGCTCGGCACCGATTTCGTCAGCGTGTTCGGCCTCGTCGGCGCCGCGGCCTGCTTCATCGCCGGCTACGCGCTCTTCACCTCCCGCGGCAAACTCTGGTCCGACTGGTATGAGAAGCTCCTTCTCAACGCCCTGCCGTTCACCGTCCTCACCTTCATCGCCGTCGCCGCCGGCGGCCTGATCCAGATCGTCCCCACCGTCGCCCTCGAGCGCGCGCAAAACGTCGAGGACCGCATCCAGCACGTCTACACGCCGCTCGAGCTCGCCGGCCGCGATATCTATGTCCGCGAAGGCTGCTATAACTGCCACTCGCAGATGGTCCGCACCCTCGTGCCCGATGTCCTCCGCTACGGCGAGTATTCCCGCCTCGGCGAATCCATTTACGACTTCCCTTACCAGTGGGGCTCCAAGCGCACCGGCCCCGACCTCGCCCGCGTCGGCGGGAAGTATCCAAATGTCTGGCACCTGCGCCACATGGAGGACCCGCGCGCCATCTCCGTCGGCTCCAACATGCCGTCCTACCCGTGGCTGTTGAAAAACAACACCGACGTCGCCGCGCTCCCCTCCAAGATCAACGTCCAGCGCATGCTCGGCGTCCCCTACGGCCCGCTCAGCCCTCAGCAGATCTTCGACCACGTCAACGCGCAGGCCAAGGAGATCTCCAAGGACCTCCGCGCCGCCGGCGCCTACGTCGCGCCCGAAAAGGAAATCATCGCCCTCACCGCCTACCTCCAGGCCCTCGGCAAATCTCAACCCGTCCAGAAAGTCGCCACGTCCGCCTCGGCCGCCGGCACCCACTGATCGTGCTCCTGCTCGTAATCGTGCTCGTGCTCGAAACCAACCGACCGCCGTCCCTTAGCAATTTGCCGAGCACGATCACGCCTCCGTCCCGCTCTGGGCTCTAAGCTCTCTCAACTCTCATCCCTCAACTCTCAACTCCGTGTTCAAACGCCTCCTCCTCGAAGAACACGCCGCGCTCTGCCTCACGATCGCGTTCGTCACCGCGTCATCGATCTTCGTCGCCTTCGTCTGGCGTGCGATCCGGATGAGCCGCACCCAGTCCGATCGTTTCGCCAACCTCCCTTTCGAAAAGTAAGCGGCGCCTCCGCCGCCCCTTTGCGCCCGTCCTCCTCTTTCCGCCCGACTTCTCGCCCATGGCCTCTCCCTCGCAACAACCGCCTTCCGAAGATCCGATTCGCCCGCACGAATTCGACGGCATCCAGGAATACGACAAACGCATGCCCAACTGGTGGCTCGTCACCTTCTACGCCACCGTCGTCTTCTGGGTCGGCTATTGGTTCTACTACGAACGCGCCGACGGCCCTTCCAACACCGCCGTCCTCGAGCAGCAACTTTCCGCCATCGAAGCCGCCCGGCTCGCCGCCTCTCCCTCGCTCGATAACGAGAGCCTCTGGAAGATGAGCCGCAACCCCGTCTTCGTCGAAGCCGGCAAGGCCACCTACGCCACCACCTGCGCCAGCTGCCACAACGAGAAACTCACCGGCGGCATCGGACCCAATCTCGTCGACAATCTTTGGATACACGGGGGCACGCCATCCGAAGCCTACAAGACCGTCGCCGAGGGCGTGCTCATCAAGGGCATGCCCGCGTGGGCCCCCGTCCTCGGATCCAAGAAGGTCTCCGAGGTCGTCGCCTACATCATGAGCCAGCACCAGGAAACCGATCCCATCGAAAAGCAGGACGCCTGGGTCCCGCCCGCCACCTGACGTTTCTTTCTCCTTTGTCATTCTGAGCGAAGCGAAGAATCCAGAGCGACCCACGTCGACCTGAAGCCTATCGGATTCCCCGCTGCGCTCCCCCCACCCGGCGCAGCCATGCCCTCCACCCTTCCCACTCCCTCCTCCCCCAAGGACGCGCCCAATCCGCCCCGCTACACCTATCGCAGCCCCAAACTCGCGCCCGCCCCCAAGCCCAGCCGCGACTCCGTCACCACCATCCGCTCCGACGGGTCGCGCCCGTTTCTCTATCCCGCCGACACCCACGGCCGCTTCACCCGCGCCCGCCGCTGGTCCGCCCTCGGCCTGATCGTGTTCTACCTCTCGCTGCCGTGGATCAAGATCGGCGGCTACCCCGCTGCGTTCTTCGACATCGCCGAACGCCGCTTCCACCTGTTCGGCCTCACCTTCGCCGCGCAGGACATGTGGCTCCTGTTCTTCGTCATCACCGGCCTCGGCTTCTCGCTCTTTTTTATCACCTCACTGCTCGGCCGGGTCTGGTGCGGGTGGGCCTGCCCGCACACCGTTTTCCTCGATCACGTTTACCGTCGCATCGAACGCTTCATCGAGGGCGACGCCGTGCAACGTCGCGCGCTCGCCGCCGCGCCGCTCTCCTTCAACAAAATCGCCCGCCGCACCGCCAAGCACACGCTCTACATTCTCGCCTCCGCGACGATCGCCCACCTCTTCCTCGCCTACTTCGTCTCCCTGCCCGAGGTCTGGTCGATGATCCGCTCCGCTCCCACCGAGCACTGGAGCGCCTTCGCCTTCATGGCGATCTCCACCGGCATCCTCTACTTCAACTTCGCCTGGTTTCGCGAACAGCTCTGCATCGTCATCTGCCCCTACGGCCGCATCCAGTCCGCCCTCATCGACGACCACTCCCTCGTCATCGGCTACGACGCCGCCCGCGGCGAACCCCGCGGCAAACCCGCCGGCCGCTCCCACCTCGGCCGCGAGCTCGCTCATGCTCCACTCGTTGCCGACGTGGCGGCGAGCGCCAGCGAGCCGACCCTCGGCGATTGCATCGACTGCCACCGCTGCGTCCATGTCTGCCCCACCGGCATCGACATCCGCCACGGCCTTCAACTCGAGTGCGTCGGCTGCACCGCGTGCATCGACGCGTGCGACGACGTCATGACGCGCCTCCACCGCCCGCGTGGACTCATCCGCTACGACTCGCAAAACGCCTTCACCGGCAAACCCACCCGCTTCCTCCGTCCACGCACCATCGTCTACGGCATCCTCCTTCTCATCGGCGCGAGCGTCGCTTCGTGGGCCCTCTCCACCGTCAAACCCGCCAACTTCGGCGTCACCCGCATCACCGGCGCGCCCTACATCGTCGACGCCGATCACGTCCGCAATCAGTTCCTCGTCCGCATCGTCAACAAGCGCAACGAGCCCGAGCAATTCACGCTCCAACTTCAACACGGCGGCGACCTCCGCCAAACCGGCTTTACCGCCGCCGTCGAAGTCCCGCCGCTCGGCGAAATCGTGCAACCGCTTGTCCTCCGCCAACCGCGCGCCACCTACGACGGCCCTTTTCACTTCGCAGTCGAAATCACCAACGCCGACGGCGACTTCACCCTCAAACGCGAAGTCGAATTCCTCGGCCCCGAGCCCCGCCTCCTTCGCGAAGAACAGCAGGAGGAAATCAAATGAACACCGCTGCCGACAATTGGAGCCCGACCGCTCCGCGCCGAAAAAAATCCCGCCTCCTCCTCTGGGTCCTCCTCGCCTTCCTCGTCCAAGCCGCCGCCTGGACCGCCTGGTTCACCATCGCCGCCAACCACAAAGTCGCCGAAGTCCCGCTGCAAAACAGCGGTAAGCCATAAGCACTAAGCTGTAAGCGTCACCACCCGAGCCGCCACGCCGACCCCACTCACCGCTTACCGCTTACCGCTTACCGCTTACCGCTTATAGCTTACAGCTTAAAGCTTACAGCTTCCCTCCATGGACCTCGCCGCCATCAACTCCCCCGCCGCCGCCTTCGTTGCCGGCCTCGTCACGAGCCTGCACTGCGCCGGCATGTGCGGCCCGCTCGCCTGCGCCATCATGCCCGTGCGGGCCGATCAAGGCGACGCCTCCACCGTCAGCACCACCTACCACCTCACCCGCCTCACCAGCTACGCCTTGCTCGGTGCCCTCGCCGGCGGTCTCGGCGCTCTTCCGCTTACCTTCGTTTCCCGCTCCGTCCTCCAATGGACGCCCTGGGTCCTCGTCGCGTTCTTCGTCGCGATGGCCTTTCGCCTCGACCGCTACATTCCGAAACCCGCTTTCCTCGCCCGCTTCACCTTCCGTCTCAATCTCTGGGCCCGCAATCGCTCCCGCGTCCACTCCGCCGCCGCCCTCGGCTTCGCCACGCCGCTCCTCCCCTGTGGCCCGCTCTATTTCGTCATCGCCCTCGCACTCGTCTCCGGTTCCTCGATACGCGGCGTCGAGTTCATGCTCGCCTTCGGTCTCGGCACCGTCCCGCTCCTCTGGCTCGCCCAGTCCCAATTCCACTGGGTGCGCAAAAAACTCTCTCCACTCTGGCTCAACCGCACGCGCATCGCCCTCGCGCTCGTCACCGCCGTCACGCTGAGCTGGCGCCTCCGCGCCACCCTCGGCCTCCCCGGCCCCGACCCGTCCTCGTTCCTCTGCCATTGAGCCTCGCGTGAGCACCACCGTTCCCCATCTTCCATCTCCCATCTCCCATCTCCGCAAACGCGCCCAACGCGTTTGCCGGCACTGCGGCGCCCCGCTCCTCGACACCCGCATGCAGGAATCCGGCTTCTGCTGCGCCGGCTGCTCCTACGTCTTCCGCCTCGTCCACGAACACGGCCTCGCCGGCTACTACAACATCAAGGACGACGTCACCGCCCCCGCCGACTCCGTCGTCTTCCAGCCTCGCGACTTCTCCTGGCTCGAAACCGCGCAGAAAGTCGCCGAGCAGCCGGCCGCATCCATCCCCGAACTCCCCCTTTCCGTCCAGGGCATCTCCTGCGCCGGTTGCGTCTGGCTGATCGAGCGCCTCTTCCAACAGCAACCCGGCGCGCGCGACATCGAGGTCAACGCCCAGCTCGGCCAGCTCCGCCTCCGCTGGCTCCCCGGCGAATTCTCCGCCGCCGACTTCGCCCGCAAGCTCCAGGCTTTCGGCTATCTCCTCGGTCCGCCGGGCGACCCCACCGCTGTCCCCGAATCGCGCGGCCTCGTGAAACGCATCGGCCTCTGCGCCGCGTTCGCGATGAACATCATGCTGTTCGCGTTCCCCGCGTATTTCGGCATGTCGCCGGATTTCGAATACGCGCGGCTCTTCGACCTGCTCGCCCTCGCCTTCGGCACCCTCAGCTTTCTCGTCGGCGGCACCTACTTCGTCAGCCGCGCCTTCCGCGCCCTCCGCGAGGGCGCGATGCACATCGACCTCCCGATCGCCATCGGCATCCTCGGCGCCTACCTCGGCTCGCTCTACGGCTGGTTCGCCGGCCGCCACGAGTTCGTTTACTTCGACTTCGTCGGCACGTTCATCCTCCTCATGCTCATCGGACGCTGGGCCCAGACCGCCGCCGTCGAGCGCAACCAGCGCCGCCTCCTCGCTCACCAGCCCAAACCGCAACGCGTCCGTCTCGTCTCCGGCGCCGACCTCGCGCCCGAACAGCTCACGACCGGCCAGTCCTACTACGCCGCCTCCGGCCAGACCGTCCCCGTCGAATCGCGCCTCGAGTCCACCGACGCCGATTTCTCCCTCGCCTCCATCAACGGCGAAGCCGAGCCGCGCACCTACCGCGCCGGCCAGCGCATTCCCGCCGGCGCCGTCAACCTCACCCGCGCCGACGCCCAGCTCACCGCCCTCCAACCCTGGTCCGAATCCCTCCTCGCCCAACTCCTCTCCCCCGGTAGCGGCGACCGCCAGCGGGCCGACTCTGCCCATCCCCTCCTCGAACGCATCGTCCGCGGCTACCTCATCGGCATCATCGTCGTCGCCGTCGTCTCCGGCCTCGCGTGGTGGTTTTTATCGCACGACGCCCTTCGCACCTGGTCCGTCGTCACCGCCGTCCTCGTCGTCTCCTGCCCGTGCGCCATCGGCCTCGCTTTCCCGCTCGCCGAAGAAATCGCCACCATCGCCCTGCGCCGCCGCGGCGTCTTCGTCCGCAACGCCAGCCTCTGGCCCCGCCTCACCCGCGTCCGCCAGCTCGTCTTCGACAAAACCGGCACCCTCACCCTCGAAACCCCCGTCCTCCAAAACCCCGACACCCTCGCCGCGCTCGCTCCCGACGCCCGCGCCGCCCTCCTCCACCTCGTCCACGACAACCCCCACCCCATCAGCCAATCCCTCCACGAATCCCTCCTCTCCCTCCCCGCGCCCGATCCGACTTGTAACGTATTACGTTACAATTCATCGCATGTCTCCGTCCACGAGTCCGTCGGCCATGGCGTCTATTTTACCTCTGAAGATGGCCACCTGTGGTCCCTCGGCCGTCCCGGCTGGCAACCCGACTCACCGTCCCTTTGTAACGTATTAGATGACGATTCCTCCGGCTTTGCCAGCACAGGCACGGAACTCACCTGCGACGGCCGCGTCGTCGCCCGTTTCCATTTTTCCGATACAGCCCGGGCCGACGCCCGCACCGAAATCGCCGCGCTGCACGCCCTCGGCTATTCCGCTCACATCCTGAGCGGCGATCGCGCCAACAAAGTCACCACACTCGCCGCCGAGCTCGGCCTGCCCCTCGAGCGCGCCCACGCCGAGCTCACGCCGCGCGAAAAATCCGATTGGCTCGATCGCCACGATCGTCGCGACACACTCATGCTGGGCGACGGCGCCAACGACTCTCTCGCCTTCGACCGCGCCTGGTGCCGCGGCACGCCCGTCATTCACCGCGGCGTCCTCGAGCGCAAAGCCGACTTCTACTACCTCGGCCGCGGCATCGGCGGCCTTCGCGCACTCTTCGCCGTCAACGCCCTCCGGCGTCGCACGCAGATCGTCATTCTCGTTTTCTCCGTCGTCTACAACGCCCTCGCCGTCGGCCTCGCCGTCGCGGGCCACATGAACCCGCTCGTCGCCGCGATCCTGATGCCGATCAACTCGCTCATCACGCTCGCGCTCGTCACCGGGGGCATGCGCCGCGCGTTCGCGCGCTAGCGGCGGTGTTGCGCATATTGTGGCCGCTTCGGCCCTCCCTATCTGCGTTTCTTGCACGGCTTGGTAGCCGTCCTTCTGTCGTGCGCGTTAGTCGCTCTCCGACTCCGGTTTGTCGAATTTCGCCCGAAAGGGAGCTTTCGATGCACGCCTTCGGTCTGCGCACCAAACTTCTTGCGGGAGCCCTGCTTCTCGCGACCCTGCCCCTGCTGATTGCAGTGCTGGTTCTCCCGCCGCGGATCGAGGCCGTGCTCACCCAACAGGGCCACGAACGATTGTCTCAGACGGCGCGGGACCTCGCCACCCTCGCCGAACAGGTTCTGACGCAGCATCGCGAGGTCGTTCAGGGCGTCGCCAGCATCGCCCCGGTCGTCGAAGCCATTCACGCCCGGAACTCCGGCCAACTCGACCCCGCCGGCGTCGCCCGTCTCAACCATCAACTCGGCGCCATCCTCGCCTCGCTTAGTCCTCACTATCAGGGCCTCTGGACCGCCAACGCCTCCGGTATCATTTTTGCGGGGACGCTGAAAAACGGCGATACCGCGCCTTACGCCCACCTCGACGTCCACGACCGCGCCTACTTCACCGCCGCCCGCAGCTCCCGCCGGCCGGTGATCAGCGAGCCCATGATCTCGAAGGTCGGCAACGTCCCCATCGTCGTCATCACCGTCCCCCTCGCCGCCACCAACGGCGACTTCGCTGGCCTGGTCGGCCTTTCCGTCGAGGTCGATTACCTCGCTCAGATCATCGCCAGCCAGAAGCTCGGCGAAACCGGCTATCCGTTCGCCATCGATCGTCACGGCCTGATGATCGCCCACCCCGACCCCGAGCGCGTGATGAAGCTCGATTTCACGCAGGTCCCCGGCGCTCAACGCACCGCGCAACGCATGCTCGCCGGCGAAACCGGCGTCGAAAATTACGTGTCGAGCCAGGGCGAAGCGAAAATTGCCGCGTTCGCGCCCGTCCCCTCCACCGGCTGGAGCGTCGCCGCCGGCCAGGAAACCGCCGAGTTCACGGCGCCGATCCGCCGCCTCCGATCGTTCCTTTTCCTTCTCATCGGCGCATGCCTCGCCGCCGCGTCCGTCGTCGCGATTGGCTTCGCCGCCCGGATCACGCGGCCGATCCGCGACGTCTCCCGCACGCTCGCCGCGGCCACCCAGGTCATGGACGTCGGCACGAGCGAGATCGCCACCGGCTCGAATACCCTCGCCGCCAACGCTTCCCACCAAGCCGCCGGCGTCGAACAAACCTCGGCTTCCCTCACCGAGCTCACCGCCACCACCCGCTCCAACGCCGACCGCGCCACCGAGGCCTCGCAGCTCACCCAAGCCTCCGGCGCCCGCATGCAGAGCGCAGCCAATCGCATGCAGGAACTCGCAACCGTCGTTCACTCCGCCGCCGAAGCCAGTGAACAAACCCGCAAGGTCATGAAGACGATCGACGAGATCGCCTTCCAAACCAACATCCTCGCCCTCAACGCCGCCGTCGAAGCCGCCCGCGCCGGCGAAGCCGGCATGGGCTTCGCCGTCGTCGCCGACGAAGTCCGCAACCTCGCCGGCCGCGCCGCCAGCGCCGCTCGCGAATCCGCCAACACGCTCCAACTCGTCGGCGACCTTGTGCAACGCAGCCGCGAGCTCGCCGGCTCCACCTCGGAAGAATTCTCCAGCGCCCAAACCGCCGCTCAAAAAATCGGCGGGCTCGTCCAGGAGATCGCCACCGCCTGCCGCGAACAATCCTCCGCACTCGACCAGGTGAATCGCTCGCTCGCCCAGTTCGAGCAGGGCGCCCAAGGCAGCGCAGCCCACGCCGAGGAAGCCGCCGCCGCCGCCCAGGAGCTGCGCGCCCAAGCCGTCTCCATTCGCCACGGCATCGACACCCTCGAACACCTCGTCGCCGGCCACACCGCCAGCTCCGCACAGACCGCGACCGCCCCGTCCGCATCCGCACCGTCAATTTCCTCCGCCGCCCCGCTGATCCGTCCCTCGCTCAACGCGCAGCGTCCTTCCCGACGCGCCGCCCCCGCCGCCGTCACCGGCGCATCGATTTCATGAGAAGGCTCCTCGCCTTGCTGGCCTCCACGATCGCGCTCCAAGCCGGCGATTGGCTCGTCGATCCCGTCGCGCACCTCCGCGTTGGCCTCGACACCAATCCCGTCGCCGTCGGCGGTTCCGCCACCGTGCTCGGCACCCACGATGCCGCCACGTTGAGCGCCGGATTCGGTTTCGCCCTCGCCGCCCCGACCACCGCCAATCGCCCGTCCGCGAAATTCTCCTACGCCGGCGAGACCGTCCGCTTCGACGGCTGGTCCGACGAAAACTACACGTCGCACCGCCTCGGCTTCGCCAGCCACTCAGCCACCGACAGCGATTGGCGCTGGTCGGTCGATGCATCGACCCTCTGGGTCGACGGCAGCCGCGACACCCTCGCCGCACTCGCCGCCTGCAATGGCAACGGCACCACCCTCTGGCGCGAACGCCGCGCCCAATGGCAGCATCGCGCCAAAATCCTCGCCCAACGCGACACCGCGTCCACGCGTATCCGTGTTCTGGGCACGCTGCTCGATTACGACTATCTCACCCGGATCGTTCCCGGCCGCGCCACCTTCGTCGACCGCAGCGACGTGCTCGCGGGCATCGACGCCGGCTGGAAATCCTCCGCCTTTTCCTTCTGGTTCGCCGGCCTCCGCGCCGGCACGCAGCATCAGGACAAGGTCCCGCTTCCCGGCGGCGGCTTCGACTACTCCAGTCGCTACACCCGTCTCATCGCGGGCTGGGAAGGCCGACTCGGCGCCGCCACCACCGTCGCCTTCGCCGCCGGTCCCGATTTCCGTCACTTCAACGGCACCGTCGATCCGCGGGTGTTCCCCCGCCGCGACCACACGCTCGGCTGGTTCGACGCCAGCTTCACCACGAAGCTCTCGCCTTCACTTTCCCTCACCGGCAAATCCACCCGCTGGGCGTGGCTCTCGAGCACCGGCAAATCCGCCTACAACGACCTCGCCGCCGAGCTCGCGCTCGCCTGGACCGTCGATCCACAGCTCTCGTTGCGCGTCGCGACCAAAGCGCACCAATGCTCGTATTTTCCCACCGTCCGCAACGACTGGGAAACGCTCAACAGTCTCGGCGCCACCTACCAGTGGTCTTCGTCTGTGCAACTCGCCGCCGACATCCTGCACCACCATGGCTGGAACGAACTCCCCGGCCTCGTCGATCGCCGCTTCAGCCGCACCGTCCTTTCCCTCGGCGTCTCGCTCAAGCTCCCTTAGCCGCGCCGCGATTTCGTTTTATCACCGACCTCCGGCGCTGCGTCACGTCAGCTGGTCATTCACCTGGAAGACGCCCAATCGGGCGGCGTCCGGGATATCCGCAGGTCCGCCGACTCCGCACCCGCACTCTCGGTTTGTCCGCGCGCTCGGACACCGTGACTCGCGGCACAATATTGACACTTGTCACCCCTCGCACCGCCCCCAAATCCTTCCCGTCCCATGATTATCAAGCCCCGCGTCCGCGGTTTCGTCTGCGTCACGTCCCATCCCACCGGCTGCGCCGCCCACGTGCAGGAGTGGATCGACCACGTGAAGTCGAAAGGCCCGATCAAGGACGGCCCCAAAAAGGTTCTCGTCCTCGGTGCCTCGACGGGCTTCGGTCTCGCGTCCCGAATCACCGCCGCATTCGGCACCGGCGCTGCGACCTTAGGCGTGTTTTTCGAACGCCCCTCCGAAGAAGGCCGCCCCGCCACCCCCGGCTGGTATAACACCATCGGCTTCACCAACGCCGCCCGTGCCGCCGGCCTCTACGCCAAAAACATCAACGGCGACGCCTTCTCCGACGAGATCAAGAAGCAAACCCTCGACCTCATCCGCGCGGACCTCGGCCAGGTCGATCTCGTCGTCTATTCTCTCGCCTCCCCTCGCCGCGTTCATCCGAAAACCGCCGCCGTTCACAAGTCCGTCCTGAAACCGGTCGGCGCGCCCTACACCAACAAGACTGTCGATACCGACAAAGGCATCGTCACCGACATCACGATCGAACCCGCTTCCGAAGCCGAAATCGCCGACACGGTCGCCGTCATGGGCGGCGAAGATTGGGAGATGTGGATCCACGCGCTGCGCGACGCCAACCTCCTTGCCCCCGGCGCACAAACGATTGCCTATTCCTACATCGGCCCCGACGTCACCTGGCCCATCTACAAAAACGGCACCATCGGCCTCGCCAAAAACGACCTCGAACGCGCCGCCAAGTCCCTCGACACCCTCCTCAAGTCCCACGGCGGCGGTCGCGCGTTCATCTCCGTCAACAAGGCCCTCGTCACCCAGGCCAGCTCCGCCATCCCCGTCGTCCCGCTCTACATTTCGATCCTCTACAAGATCATGAAAGCGCAGGGCACCCACGAGGGCTGCATCGAGCAGATCCAGCGACTCTTCGCCACGCACATGTATAACGGCCACTCGCCGCGCTTCGACGAAGCCGGCCGCATCCGCATCGACGACCTCGAAATGCGCCCCGAAGTCCAGGCCGCCGTCCGCGAGGTCTGGCCGACCGTCAACACCGCCAATCTCGTCGAAAAAACCGACATCGCCGGCTACCGCAGCGAGTTCCTGAAGCTCTTCGGCTTCGGCCTCCCCGGCGTCGACTACGACGCCGAAGTCGAACCCCACATCCCGATGCCCTAACCGGCACCGAGCCCGCCCAAGGTGAAGCCCGCCGTCCCGGCGGGCTTTTTTTTGGTAGAGCCAGCCGTCTCCGGCGAGCCGCCTTGAGTTTCAGACCTTGAATTTTCACTGGTGCTTGGAGGTTGGTCCTTGGAGCTTTTCTCCCGTCCCCGCGTCTCTCTTTCGCCGCCCCTCCCTATGTCTGCCTCCGCGACTTCCACTCCGCCCACCCCGCCCGCCGAACAAAAATTCGCCACCCCCACCGTTTCCCTCGGCAAAATCGCCCACACTTACGACGCCATCGTCATCGGCTCCGGCATGTCCGGCGGCTGGGCCGCCAAGGAACTCTGCGAGCGCGGACTGAAAACCCTCGTCCTCGAACGCGGCCGCAACGTCGAACACATCACCCACTATCCGACTGCCATGCTCGAGCCGTGGCAAATGCCGCATCGCGGCTTCATGCCGCCCGAGTTTCGCCGCGAGAACCCGATTGTCTCACAATGCTACGCCGTCGAGCCCGCCACGCAGCACTTCTTCGTCAAAGACGCCGAGCATCCCTACGAACAGAAAACGCCGTTCTCCTGGATCCGCGGCTACCACGTCGGCGGCAAATCCCTCATGTGGGCCCGCTGGACCCAGCGATGGAGCGATCTCGATTTTGAAGCCAACGCCCGCGAGGGCATCGCCGTCGACTGGCCTCTCCGCTACGCCGACCTCGCCCCGTGGTATTCCTACGTCGAGAAATTCGTCGGCATCAGCGGCAATCGCGACGGCCTCCCCGTCGTCCCCGACGGCGAATTTCTCCCGCCGATGGAGCTCAACTGCCTCGAGCAGCACATGAAGAGCACCATCGAATCCCGCTGGTCCAACCGCCACCTTGTCATCTCCCGCTCCGCCAATCTCACCGCTCCCATCGCCGGCCGCGGCTCCTGCCAATACCGCGACCGCTGCGCCCGCGGGTGTCCATTCGGTGGATACTTCTCTGCTAACTCCGCCACGCTCCCCGCCGCCGCCGCCACCGGCAACCTCACGCTCCGCCCCGACTCCGTGGTCCACTCCATCATTTACGACGAAGAAAAAGGCCGCGCCACCGGCGTGCGCGTGATCGACGCCCACACGAAGGAGATGACCGACTACTTCGCGAAAATCATCTTCGTCAACGCCGGCACCATCAACACCACCCTCATCCTCTCCAACTCCACCTCGTCACGCTTCCCCAACGGCCTCGGCAACGATAGCGGCCAGCTCGGCCACAACCTCATGGACCACAACTACCGCGTGAAAGTCACCGCGACGCACGACGGTTTTAAGGACAAATACTACTACGGCCGCCGCCCCACCGGCGCCCTCCTCCCGCGTTTCCGCAACGTCGGCTCCGATCGCCAAAACGACTTCATCCGCGGCTACTCCTTCTCCGTCTTCGGCGCCCGCAGTCGCGGCAACACCGACGACTCCACCCCGCCCATCGGCGCCGACTTCAAACGCGCTTCCACCCAGCTCGGCCCGTGGGGCCTCTGGATGAACTGCATGGCCGAGCACCTCCCTCACCCCGACAACACCGTCAAACTCCACCCCACCAAAAAAGACGCCTGGGGCATGCCGCTCGTCGTCATCGAGTGCCAGCACCGCGAAAACGAATTCGCGATGACCAGGGACATCATGTCGACCGCCCAGGAAATCGTCGAAGCCTCCGGCTTTAGCGACATCCGCGTCTGGGATTCGAACGAAGCCCCCGGCCTCGGTATCCACGAAATGGGCACCGCCCGCATGGGCCGCGACCCAAAAACCTCTGTCCTGAACGGCTTCAACCAAATGCACGCCGTAAAAAACGTCTTCGTCACCGACGGCGCCTGTATGACTTCGTCCGCCTGGCAAAACCCCTCGCTGACCTACATGACCCTCACCGCCCGCGCCGCCGCCTACGCCGTGGAGGAACTCAAAAAGCAGAACCTGTAACCACCCCTCGTGCTCCTGCTCGTAATCGTGCTCGCGCTCGATCAACGCCCCAACATCGATCACGTGCACGCGTAAGATCAAGAGCACGAAGACGCTTCGCGCCTCCCCCAACCCAAAACCCCAAACCGTTCGGTCCGCCCCATGACCCGCCGCGAAGCCCTCACCCTCCTCGCCACCCTCACCACCGGCACCCTCTTCGGCGCCGATCGACTCCTCGCCGGCGTCGCCAACGCCTTCGATCCCGCGCGCCCGCTTTTTACCGCCGACGAACTTTCGCTTCTCAACGAAATCGGCGAAACGATCCTCCCCACCACCCCCGACTCCCCCGGTGCCAAAGCCGCCGACGTCGCCGCATTCATGCACGAGATCGTCCGCGATTTCTACACCGCCGACGAACGCCGCACCTTCTCCGACGGACTCGTGCAACTCCAGTCCGACGCCCGCGCCGCCTACTCCAACCGCGACTTCGCCCAACTTACCCCCGCCGGGCGCCACGCCTTCCTTCTCCGCTACGAACCGCCCCACGCCACCCCCGATTTCTACCGCATGCTGAAAC